>JAZNEH010000154.1:0-4937 GCA_045588515.1 Eubacteriales bacterium | reverse complement strand
TCCCAAGGGAAACCCAAGGTGGGCTCTGCCAATCCTTTTGTGGATGTGGCCAATGGAAGTTATTATTATGATGCTGTTCTTTGGGCGGTTGAAAATGAAATCACCAACGGAACCGAAAAAAATAAATTCTCCCCGGATATGGACTGCAACCGTGGCCAGATCGTAACCTTCCTTTATCGGAGTATGACTTAATAGGAATTATCATAAAAAACACCTGACAGAAGTCAGGTGTTTTTTGGTTTTATATAATAGTTTCCATCCGGCAAGGAGCAGCATTGCACCCCGAACACTTGATCGATCAAGCGGCTGGTTACCAATGCTTCCGGTGCGCCGCATCCTTGGAGAATTCCCTCTTTTAAGACCAGGAGTTCATCGCAATAGGTCAGGGCCAGGGGAAGATCGTGGAGCACAGCCACCACGCATTTATTCTGCAGGGATCTTAGTTGCGCCAAGGTTTGATATTGAGCGGCAATATCCAAATAGGCTGTGGGCTCATCCAAAAAGAGATAGGGGGTATCCTGCGCCAGAAGCATCGCCAGATAAACCCGTTGCCGCTCGCCCCCGGAAAGGCTTTTCAAGGGCCGGTTTTTAAAAGGAAGGGTATTGGTATCTTTCAAGGCTTGGCGGATGATCTTCTGATCGGTTTCATTGAGATGGCCGGAAAAACCCAGATAGGGATAGCGGCCATAGGAAACCAACTGTTCCACTGTCATTTCCGGCAAAGCCCTGCTTTGGGGCAATAGGGCCAATTGGCGGGCCAGTTCTTTGGGTTTGAAGGTTTCATAGGGGGCATCGTTTAAAAAGAGGGCGCCGGGCGGGGCTTGCTCCAGCCGGGTTAAAAGCCGGATCAATGTGGTTTTTCCGCTTCCGTTGGGCCCGATAATGCCGTAAAAACGGCCGGGTTCCAAGCGGAAAGAGAGATTTTTCAGGATAGGTTTTGTGCTGTAGGAAAAGGAAAGATTTTGAACTTTAATCATAAAAAGCCCTGCCTTTCCGGGTTAAGATCAACCCAATAAAGAAGGGGCCGCCCAAAAAGGAAAGCAAAATTCCAACGGGCAGTTCATAGGGAGCAAAGAGGCAACGGCCCAAGAGATCCGAAAGCAGAATCAGGCACGCTCCGCCCATAGCGGAGGCCGGAATCAAAAACCGATGTTCCGTTCCCACCCATCGCCGGGCGATATGGGGCACTAGGAGGCCAACGAAGCCTAAAAGCCCGCCGAAACTAACGGCACTGCCTGCTAAAACAGCGGCAGTGAACAACATAGCAAACCGGGTGCGGCCCAAATTCATCCCTAAACTTTTGGCGGTATCTTCCCCTAAACTTAAAACGTCTGCTTGGCGGGCCATCCAAAAGGCGGCCAGCAGGCCCAATAAAATCATCCACCAAGCAGGGTTTAATCGGCTATAACTAACGCCGCCTAATCCGCCTACTGAAAAGGCGTTGGCATCATAGATACTATCCGGGAACAGGCTTTTAACGGTGCTGATCCCGGCAGTGAGAATACTGCTGACCGCAATGCCTACCAATGTGATGCCCAGTTTGCTCAGTTGGGTGCGAGCGGCGATGAAATAGATGCAAAGGCAAGCCAGCAATGCACCGCCAAAGGCGGCCAAGGGCAGATAGGCTAATGCGCCGGGGGCCAATGCCAGCAGAATAACAACCGCCAATCCTGCGCCGGAATTGATGCCGATGATATTCGGAGCGGCCATAGGATTTTGCAAAACCGCCTGAATCAAGACTCCCGCCACTGCCAGAGCACTTCCGGCTAAGGTTGCCCCCAAAGCCCGGGGCAGGCGCAGATAATATAAGATCCGAAAGGTGGCGGAAGTTGGGGCGTTCCATTGGGAAAGATCCAAGGGGGTGGACCCGAAGAGGATGGCGGCTGTAAAACTGGCTATCATCAAAAGGAAAAGCAGAAAAAGGACGGAATAAGAATTCCGCCCTTTAGGATACAAAGATTTCCGGGAAAATGATTTTGGCAAGATATTCATAACTTTCATCCCATCGGTGGTTTGGTTTATAGTGGAAGAGTTCTTGGGGCAACAGGGTATAACGGCCGGATTGAACCGCTTTTAACCCCTGCCAAGCCGGGTTCTTTTCCAGATTATCCGCCAAATAGGCTTTGGCGCTTTCTTCATTTCCCATGGTGGAAATAAAGATCAGATCCGGATCCTGCCGGATTATCTCCTCCGGGCTTAGTTCTTCCAAAAGGGAAGGATGGAGATCGGCAATATTCAAAATGTCGAATTCTTTCAGGATCTGGCCGGCCAGATGATCTTCGCCCTTTGCCTTGATGCCGGTGGAATAGGCGCGCATTAAAAGAGCGGTCTGCTCGGTTTTTGGGGGGATCTTTGCCAAAATGGCATCGATCCGCTGCTGCACCTGCGTCACATAGGTATCAAAGGCCGCCGGGTTTTGGGTGGCGTTGCAGAAAAGTTCCATCAGCCGGCTATAATCTTCAAAGGTGTCCACTCGGAAATAGGCGGTGGGGATGCCCATTTGGGTCAGGCTTTCTTTTAATGAAAGATGGGCCGCCAGATCCGCCGAAAGAATCACCAGATCCGGGTTCAGGGCCGCCACTTGCTCCAGATTGATTTCTTTTACAGTGCCCACGATGGGGATATCATTCAGGGCCAGATTTCGTTCTTCTATGGCATCCCGGGTTACTCCTGCCAAAGTGCCGCCGGCCAGCATCCAACATTCTGTGAAGGAGGCGTAGCAGGAAACAACCCGGCTTTTTGGGGTTAAGACCACCGGATTTCCCAAGGCATCAACCGGCAGACCCGGGGCAGGAGCCGGCTGAGGGGCACATCCCGCCAGCAGAAATAGCAATAGCAGAAGGGCCCAGATTTTAACGTTGCAACAATGCTTTTTCAAGGATTTCATCTTTTCGCTCCAAAAGATCGTTACCGACAAGGGCCTTTTCCAGCGTTTCAACGCCTAAGCGATCAATGGCTAGGCCCAACCGCTCTTTCTGATAGGCGTTTTCCCGGAACCAAAGCAAGGTTTTTTCCAAAATGGGCAAGATTTCTTCTTCCCGTACCAACCGGGAAAGGGGCGTGCCCATCCGGGTGCGCTTGCCCCAGGTTCCGCCCACATAGATCCGATAAAGGGTTTCGCTTTCGTGGGCAACGGCTTTAAAGGGGCATTTGCCGGTGCAAAGCCCGCAACTGATGCAAAGATTGGCGTCAATCACCAACTTGCCATTTTCCACTTTGGCGGCTTTCATCGGGCAACGATCCTCAACGGCGCATTTTTTGCATCCTTTGCAGAGTTCGGCATTGAACAGGGGCAGTTTATGCCCCTCCACGCCGAAATCGTTTAAACTGGGCTTGATGCAACTATTCGGGCATCCGCCTACGCCAATTTTGAATTTATGGGGCAGAACAACGCCGCTCCAGCCTAAATAATAGGCATCGTGGATTTTTTTAGCCAGAGCCTGTGTATCGTAGTTGCCATAGATGCAAGTGGTTCCTTTGCAGGCAACCACCGGGCGTACTTTGGGGCCGGTGCCGCCGAAATAAAGCCCCCGTTCTGCTGCAAAGGCGCGGGCTTCTTCGATCTTCTCAAAGGGGATGCCGGGAACTTCAACGGAAAGGCGGCTGGTGCAGATCAGTTTGCCGTTTCCGTATGTTTGGGCCAGCCGGGCCATATCGGCAAAGTTTTCGGCGGTGAATACGGTGCCCGGCGCCACGATCCGGCCGGAAAAACAATCGGTGCCCCGGTTTTGCAAAAAGCCAAGGCCCTTTACTTTGTTGATCTCTTCATTCGTCATAGGAAATTCGGTCCTTTCTTTTAATATCATCAGTATACCAAAATTTTTCAGTAAAAGCAATTGAATAAGTTGATTTTTTTGGATCCCGATGGTATAATCTGCTTGAAGAAAAGGCAGGTGTTTTTGAATGAAAACCGAATTATGCCAAAAAGCCATTGAAATGATGGGAAAGGCTTATGCGCCCTATTCCGGATTTCGGGTGGGAGCGGCATTATTGGCTTCTTCCGGCAAGATCTATACCGGGTGCAATATCGAAAATGCTGCATATTCCCCCTCGGTTTGCGCTGAGCGGGTTGCCTTTTTTAAAGCGATCAGCGAAGGGGAGCGGGAGTTTATTGCGATTGCTGTGGCCGGCGGAAAAGATGGCCCGGCGGAAGATGGCTTTCCGCCTTGCGGGGTCTGCCGCCAAGTGATGGCGGAATTTTGCGGGCCGGAGTTTGAAATTCTGGTGGCCCAGCCCAACGGCTTTCAATCCTATTTATTCAAAAATCTTTTACCTCATGCTTTTTCGCCTCAAAACCTTAAGGAGAATACATAATGAAAAAATTAAATTGATTGCTTTTGATCTTGACGGAACTTTGACTCAACATAAAACCAAACTGAGCCCCGAAAACCGGGCTATGCTGGAAAAATTGGCCCAGCGCTATAAACTCTTGATGGTGGGCGCCGGGCAATGTATGCGGATTTTTAACCAATTGGATGGGTTTCCGATTGATGTTTTGGGGAACTACGGAATGCAATACGGCGAATATGATGCCAATGAGAAAACGTTGAAGATCCTGCGGGACGATCATCTCCCTTGCGACCGCGAAAAAACGGAAGAATTGGTGAATGCTTTCCGCAAAGCCAATGGCTGGACCGAATATGCCGGCAACAATGTGGAATTCCATCCTTCCGGCTGTATCACCTTCCCTATTTTGGGGACTGCCGCTCAGCAGGAAGATAAATTGGCCTTTGTCCCGATCGAAGTAAACGCCGGAAAATCTATCCGGAAGTTTGCGCCGCTTTCCCGGATTATTATGTGTTTGTAGGCGGTTCTTCTTATGATATGGCGCCCAAGCCCTATAATAAGTTCAATGCCCTGGCTGATTACGCCAAGGAAAAGGGGTTTGGCCTAGACGAGATCGTTTTCGTAGGGGATGATTACGGCCCCGGCGGCAA
>JAZNEH010000153.1:0-3759 GCA_045588515.1 Eubacteriales bacterium | reverse complement strand
CCCGGGCGGGGTTCATTTCATAAGGCTTTCGCCAGTTTTTCTGCCGATTGATAGCGCTCATTGGGATTCACGCTTGTGCATTTACGAATAATACGGCCGGCTTTTCCTTTTGCCAGTTTTTCGCTTGGATGTTTCCCTGTGATCATAACGTTGAGCATCACGCCAACCGCATAAATATCGGTTCGGGCATCGCTTTGCGCCACGCCCAATTGTTCCGGCGAAGCATAACCGACTGTCCCCATCACCACTGTATCTTTTTTCGCAGTTTTAACCTTACGGGCCGCATTAAAATCAATCAAAACCACTCGGCCGTCTTTGCCGATCACAACGTTTTCCGGCTTAATATCCCGATGCACCAAATTTCGATCATGCAAAATCTTCAATGCGCAACAAACCGATCGGATGACTTTGCGGGTTCCCGCATATCGGTAGTTCCCGCTTTCCATCACTTCGGAAACGGTTACGCCCTCGATATATTCTTCCAAAACGATCTGCCCGTCATCGCAGTTTATAACGTCATAAATCAGCGGCAGATTCGGCGCACTGATGCTATATAGATCTTCATAGGCCGAAACGGGCGCAGGGAAAATTCTAACAACCATTTCCCGCTCGGTTCCCTTATTCCTCACCTTCAAAACTCTACATTCATTTTTCTCGCTGAGGACCGCTATCAGGGAATAGGCTTCAAAAAGTTCCGTTAAATACGCTTCTTTCCTCATCTATCTAACCGTTCCATTCTTCATAATCGGCTCCGTAGCGAGTCGCAATATTTCTATAGTAATAAAAATCAAAATTCCTGCAGTCCCGCTTGCAGTGGATCGTTAATGTTCCGTTGCGGTTTGCAGGAGGAGGAAAAGCGTCCTCATAGATTGCAATGGCGGAGGATCTCACATATAAATCCTTCAAATTCACGCAGTCTTTAAAAGCATTGCTCCAGAGAGTTCTCACTGTGCTCGGCAGGGTGACGGATTTCACCGTTGAACAAACCGATGCATCGCTAAATGCCGAAGGCATTATTGCCGCAACTTTTTTCCCATCGATGGTATCGGGGATTACGTAATTTCCGCTTTCCTCCGTTCCATTCACCTTCGTGATCACGATTGCGTTTTCGGGCGCATAGATCGTGCTGTATCCGGTGGGGTAGGTATTTTCTACCGTTGCCGTTATATATTGATATTTCGGCTGCGTAACCGGCGGCGCATTGGTTTCGGGGGTGTCATTTTCTGCATCCCCTTCGGAGGGTGTTTCGTTTGACGGAGTTTGCACCGGGGGTTCTTCCACAGAGGGTGTTTCAACGGCGGGCGGATCATTGGGCGGCGTTTGAACCGGCGTTTCTCCGCCGCTTGGAGTTTGAACAGCAGGCGTATCATCGGGCAGAGTTTGAACCGGCGTTTCTCCGCCGCTGGGAGTTTGAACAGCGGGCGTATCATTGGGCAGCGTTTGAACCGGCGTTTCTCCGCCGCCGGGGCTTTGAACGGCAGGCGTATCATTGGGCGAAGTTTCTCCGTCGGCAGTGTTATTGTTGGGCGCATTGTTTGGCTGGGGATCATTTTGTATCCCCCCGCTTTCCGGCATTTGATCGGGGGATCCCGTTTGCGGTTGATTTTCAACGGAAGGGAGTTGACCCACGCTCACCTGCAAATCGTTGCCCGGCTCGGAAGGCGCTTTTTCCGCCGCAGGCGGCTTGCTCTTTCCGGCCCAGAGAACGATCCCGAAAACCATAAGAGAAAACACTAAAACGGCGGCAATGATCAATAGCCGCCTATGATTCTCTTTTGGCGTTTCCACCGGTTGTTTTTCCTCAAATGAAGTCATACAATAAAGGCAAAACCGGGCGTTTTCCTGGATCTCCGCCTTACATTTCGGACATTTTTTCATTTTTTACCCCAAAGTTTCCAATCCGTATTCATAAAGGATCTCGTTAATTTCAACCACGGATAATTTTTTACATATACCATATAATACAATACTATCGAAAGGCAATTTCACATAGAGCGTGGAATAGCCAGCGCATTTCAAAAGAGTTTGCACTTCTTCTAAAGTGAGTTTCATTGCTATGGCCAAGCACAACAGTTTTTTTCGTTCCGGCACTCTGAGGCCGGAAAAGATCTGATAGGCATAAACCTCGCTCATCTCTGCGCCACGAATGACTTGCGATTTCTTAAGATTATATTTTTGAATCAGTTGATCCAACCGGGTGGCCAGATCTTCTTTCACCATATAATCCTTATTTTCACGATAAAACGTTTTGAAATCCGGGCAAAGCCCCAATTCTTCCACAATTTTTGCGGTATCTTTCATTCTATCCCCACCATATTTCCAAACTGCTATCATTATAATAAACGTGCCGTGCTTTGTCAACTTGCGACAAAACACGGCATTTTTCATTCTATGCTGACAGCATAAGACTTTGGCGAACAAGCCTGTTATATTAAATTCCAAAAGGGGGTGAGAAAATGGAAAAAATCATCGGCAAATTATTTTCCGACTATCTCTCCGAACAGACCATCGCATCTAAAGCCGATTATTCTGCGCTCGCCAAAACGGCGCTTGCCAAAGAGAGGGAACTGCGCTCCCTGTTGAACAAAGAACAAACCGACTGTTTCGAGGAACTGTTTGAACTTACCTCTCAAATCCACTTTTTAGAGGTGAAAGACGCCTTTTTCAACGCCTGCAAACTGGGCGCCAAAGCATCCAGAGAGTTTATCATTTAAGTTCCTGCTCCAGATTCTTATATTCCGGCGTATCAAAAAACTCCATCATCGTGATCTCCAGCCCATCGCAAATCTTTTTGAGGGTTACGATCCCCGGATTTTTGCTCTCGCCGTTTAAAATGCTTTTGACGGTTGATTGGGAAACCCCGCACATATAACTCAATGCGTTGGGCGTGATCTTCCGTTCCCGGCAAAGTTCATATATTCTTTTGACTGTAAATTCGCAAATTCCCATCTTTATCACCTACATTACTAGTATCTCAATATGTAAATGATATATCACTATAAAGTTCATTGTTAGTTATATATCACTATTTTTTCATTGACTTCTTTTGTCGAAGGTTGTATAATTAGTGATATATAACTAGTTTTTGGAGGGTCGCTATGTCGCAAATAGCCGATATCATCAAATATGAAGGCGATAATGCCACGTTTGTTTGGAAACATCCTTGCGAGGATTTCAACAGTTTAACCCAACTGGTTGTTCACGAAACCCAGGAAGCCATCTTCTTTATGAACGGCCAGGCGCTGGATCTTTTCGGGCCGGGTCGGTATACCCTTGAAACCCAGAATATTCCATTGATCGGGAAGGCCCTTAATCGCACAACCGGGGATGAAACCCCCTTCCATTGCGAAGTTTATTTTATCAATAAAACGGAGCAGATGGCGATCAAATGGGGCACCGATTCCAAAGTTCAGTATATTGAGCCCACCTATCGGTTCCCCTTGGCGATCGGAGCATCGGGGGAAATGTCCCTGCGAGCAGAGGATAGCCGAAAACTCCTTATAAAACTGGTTGGAACGGAATCCTATTTCGGGCGGGAGCAATTGCTCCGTTATTTCCGCTCCATCCTAATGGCCCGGATCAAAACCTATATTGCTCAGGTTATGCGGGCTGAGGCTTTGAACATTTTTGAGATCGAGCAACATCTGGAACGTTTTTCCGATACGATCAAAACCTTATTGCTGGATGATTTCGCCGAATACGGAGTGGCTCTGGAACGTTTTTTCGTATCCACCATCATCCGGCCGGACGGCGAGCCCC
>JAZNEH010000152.1:0-4205 GCA_045588515.1 Eubacteriales bacterium | reverse complement strand
GTATCAATAAAGCCAATTGGGGTTTCACGCTGAAAGCGGCCGTTTTTAATCCCAACGCACCGCCGATCTCGCCCAAAGGCGAAAACACAAACCAGGTATCAAAGGGCAGTTCTTTTTTTATCAGTTCCAAAAGGATATGGCAACCGGCCCGGTCGTCCAGCGCCTTGGCCGCCACCAACCCTTCGCCGAATTCCCGATAATCTGTATCAAATCCGATGCGATCACCCAAAGCCACCAAAGTTTCGGCATCCTGCCGGTCCTTTGCCCCGATATCGATAAAAAGATCTTCAATCTTTTGCACGTCATCGTCCTTCCGCTTCACCAAATGGGGCGGTTGGATACCGATAACGCCGTGATATTTCCGGCGGCCGATCACTACATGTTTTCCCGGTAGTGTACGGGGATCCACTGCGCCCATTGCGCCAAAACGAAGATACCCGTTTTCATCAATATGGGTTACTACTAATGCAATTTCATCCATATGGGCTGCCAGCATCACCGTGTATAGCGGCTCCGCAAGCCCTCGCTTAAAGGCAATTACATTGCCCATCCGATCGGTGTCCACCTGATCGCAATAGGCACGCAATTCATTCAATATTGCCTGGCGCACATCCCCTTCACTGCCGGAAGCGCCAAAGAGAGAGGTGAGATAGCTCAATTCCTTATTCATCGATTGCTCCCTCCTTGATGGATATAAGCGCAAAGCAGATCAGCGGCGGCGCTCAGATCGTTCAGATCCACCACTTCGCATCCGCTGTGCATATAGCGTTCCGGGAAGGAAACCAATCCCACCGGGATGCCGGAGCGGGTGGCGGTAATATTTTCGCTGTTAGTTCCGGTTCGGCCGGTCATCACTTCCAAAGCATAGGGGATCCGTTGTTCTTTTGCCAAATGAATTAACCGATCGGTGATCCCACCATTCAAGGCCGGGGCCACGCCAATCACAGCCCCGCTTCCCAACGGAAAACTCTTTTCTTCACCCAGGCCCGGCGTTGTTGCAAAGGTTACATCCAAGGCAATTGCCTCATCCGGGAAGAGTTCCCAGGCGGCATAGCCAACGCCATTACTGCCGAATTCTTCGCCGGCAGAAAACACCACGTAAAGATCCACCGGCAACGGAAGTTTTTCCAACCGGCGCAAGGTTTCCAAAATCACAGCCACGCCGGCTCGGTCATCAATGGCCTTGCCGGTAACACGATCGTTCATCAGATCTGCGCATCCGTGGCGCAAAACCACAGGATCCCCTACCCGCACCAATTCCTTGGTTTTTTCGCCGCCATACCCGATATCGATCACCATTTCCTGCATCGGAGATCGCTTGGAACGATCCTTTTCTTTTTGCAGATGCGGCGGAACGGTTGCAACAATGCCGGGCAAGGGACGCATTCCTTTAACGGTCACCTGTGTGCCCGGCAAACCTTCTGTGGGAAAGCCGTGGGTCAGGCTAGTGAAATGCAAAAAGCCGTTATCGTCTACCTTTGTAACGATGAGGCCGATTTCATCCAAATGGGCATCCAACAACAGTTTTTGAGCGCCCGGAAAAGCTGCCTTCCGATAGCCGATAATATTCCCAGCCTCATCCTGATAGCATTGGTCCACCAAGGGGCGCAAAAGATGAAGCGGTTTCACAGCATCTGATTCTGAACCGCTGGGCAGGTTTTCTGCGCATAATTCATAAAGATAATTCTTTAAATTTCTCATTGCAATTCCTTCACAACGGAAACGAAATAATCGCCCCGTTCCTCAAAGTTTTTGAACTGATCAAAACTGGCACAAGCGGGAGAAAGCAAAATGATATCGCCGGGGGTTGCTTCCTCATAGGCGGCTTGAATAGTGGCTTTCAAATCTTGATAGATCTCCATAGGAAATGCTGGCGCCTTATTTTGCACAGCCTTCCGAATCGCCTTTGCCGTTGCCCCGCAAAGATAGAGTTTTTCCACCCGTTCAGGAACGATTTCACCCAATTGATCAAAGGGAATCTTTTTATCATAGCCGCCGGCAATCAGCCGGACTTTCTGATCGAAACTCATCAATGTTGCGATGGTTCGAGTGGGCGAAGAGCCAATGGAGTCATTATAAAATTTCACGCCGTTTACCTCACGGATAAATTCCATTCGATGGCGCACACCGCCGAAATTTTCAGCCACTTCCTGCATCATTTCAATAGAACAGAGATCCATCACCGCCGAAACAGCCGCCATATAGTTTTCCACATTGTGGTTCCCCTTCAACAACAGTTGGTTTCGGTCGATCAATTTTTCGCAATGACCGTTTTTTCGCAGATATACCGCATTTTCCTTATAAAAAGCGCCATCGGTGCCGGGATCTTTTTTAAAAGAAAACCAGCGAGCAGATCCCGAAAGATCATCGCCGAACCCGGCGGTGATCTCATTATCCAGATTCAAAACAGTGATGCCGTTTTCATCCTGATAGCGGAAGATATTTTTCTTGGCATCCACATATTCTTCCATCCCTTTGTGCATATCCAAATGGTTGGGGGAAAGATTGGTTACCACGCTAATGCAAGGGCTTTTCCGCATTGTATGCAATTGGAAACTGGATAACTCAGCCACTACCCAATCTTCCTCTTCCATTTCGCCCAAACGGCAAAAGAGCGGAAAGCCGATATTGCCGCCAAGATGCACTCGCTTCCCGGTGCGGCGGAGCATTTCATAGATCAAACTGGTGGTGGTTGTTTTTCCATCGCTGCCGGTCACCGCCAAAATCTTGCAGGGGCAATATTCAAAAAACAGTTCCATCTCGCTGGTGATCACACTTCCCTTTTGGCGGGCGGCCTCCAGAGCGGGATGGTCGAAACGCATACCGGGGGTTTTGATGATCCAATCCCCTTTCAGGTGGTCCATATAATCCGGCCCGCCGAAAATTTCAACGCCCAAGGCTTCCAGCGCCTTGCCCGGATCCCCTAATTGATCTGCAGACCGTTTATCAAAGGCATAAACTTTCAAGCCCATTTCGGCAAGCATCGTGATAATCGGTGTATTGGAAACGCCGATCCCCACCACGCCGACACTTTTACCGGCAATATCCTTTTTAAACCGTTCTAAATGCTTCATTTGGCTTGCACCTCCACTGGTTTGATTAACACATACATTTTAATTATATAATTTATTGTTATATTTAGCAATATTAATATTTACTTTTTTTAAAAAATGTGATATATTATCAACGTGAGTAGGTTGAACGGTCGCCGTTGGAACGCAAGATCCTGCGGAGGAAAGTCCGAGCATCCCGGATCAGGATAGTGGGTAACGCCCACCGAAGGCAACTTCCGAGAGAGTGCAACAGAGATATACCGCCGGGGTTTCCCCGGTAAGGGTGGAAAGGCGAGGTAAGAGCTCACCACGTCCTATGGTGACATAGGGGGTCTGTAAACCTTATCCGATGCAACACCGATAAAGGCAAGGGAGATCCGCCCGTTTGAGCCTTGAAAGCGTGGCTGGAAGCCGTTGGCAACAGCGGCTCAAGATAGATGACCGTTCTCGACAGAACTCGGCTTACAGACCTACTCATCGCATAAAAAAGCAGTATCCGTAGATACTGCTTTTTTATTTAGGTTCGCCACACCAGCGGATGACGTTTTCGGCGTAGACTTTTTTGAGAACTTCTTCGGGAAGTGAAATCCCTTGGATCAAAAGATCTTCGATCTGTTTTTCGCCGGTTCCTTCCAGAAGGTGAGGTAGGTATCGTCGTAGACCCATCCCCTTTCGATCATCCGGGGAGTGGCACGGGTGATATCCCAGCCAAATTCGGGATCACCCACGTGGATAACAATTGGGAACTGTTTTTCTTCTGCGAAAGCATAAAGTCCGTCGAAGCGGGGATCCGCTCTTGAATATGAACGTGAAAATCAATCTTTTTTATTACAATATCTCTGCCATATCCAGCACCAGACGTTCGGTTTTTTTCCAACCCAGGCAGGGATCGGTGATGGATTTACCGTAAACACACTCTTCGGCCTTTTGGGCACCGTCTTCAATATAACTTTCGATCATCAGGCCCTTCACCAATTTACGAACATCATCGTTTTGGCGGCAACTATGCAGTACGTCCTTGGCGATCCGCACCTGTTCCAGATATTTTTTGCCGGAGTTGGCGTGGTTGGTATCCACGATCACAGCGGGATTTTGCAGATCGGTTTTGCTATACAGGTTCAAAAGGTTCATTAGATCTTCATAATGGTAATT
>JAZNEH010000151.1:0-2995 GCA_045588515.1 Eubacteriales bacterium | reverse complement strand
AATTAAATATTAACTACCATAGGGGCTTTTTTGTACTGTCCGCACAAATTGGGGCAGTTCAAATTTCTACACAGCTTTTTTACTGTCCTTACAGATACAACGCCAACCCCCGGGGTATTTTACCCCGGGGGTTAATCTTTGAAATCGGTTAGATATTTTTTAGGAAGCGATCGGCTGTTTCTTGCGCAGAATCTGCAACGCCGATGGTAAAGTTGGTGGAGTGTGCTTCGTAGCCCCCTTCTTCAAAGGCGGACTTGGAAGGCAGGTAACCCTGGCTTCCGTTGGCCAGGCATGCCGAAAGCACAAACAGATGGGGATTGGCTTTCCGCACGTTTTGGGCATATTCGGTGAAGGGTTCGCCGCCATAGCCCACAATGGCAACTTTTCCAAAGGAAAGAACGGTAACCGGCACTTGCTGGAACAGGGTTAACTTCCCCATAGCGGCAACCCGGCGGATATCGGCCCGCTCGGCCATTTTGCCGTGGAATTCGGCCTTCCCGCTCAGCAGATCTTCCTGCAGAGCCTTATATTCTTCATAGCGATCCATACAATCGGTATTGGAAGGGGTGCGGATCATTGCCATCTGGGCCTTGACCGCTCCGGTGGGAATCTCTTCCAGCTGATCCCAGAGTTCCACAACGGAATCCGTTATGATGCGGCCCATCCGCTGGCTGAGCGCATAGCGACCTTCGGGGGTGGTATCCCGCTCAACATTGACATTGATATGGTTGGTATCGCCCTGGCAACCGTTCATCATAATGCAATGCACATTTTCCAGCCGCTGTTCGGTGAAGGTCCGCACAAAGCCGGGCCAATCGGCACTGAACTTTTCGCCGCCGATCACGTCGGGGTGAGTACTGAAGTTCACAAAGGCAATATCAGGTGCATTTTCTCGTATAAACCGAACCAGCCGGGTTATGTTATCGGCCTCCCCTAAAGGATGGGCCACTTCATCCCGCCGTTTATAGCCGGGGTTGGTGCGGGTGGTGCCGTCTTTCATCCGGAACCGGCGGATAAAGGAGATGGGCTCAGCAACTTCTTTTTCGCCGATGCAGATCCGGGATTCCCGGCGATCATCCAGCGCCATTTTTGCAACGTCCCGGTATTTTCTTTTCAAAAGATCGGAATATTCCCGCTCGTTCACGCAATCCACGCCGGGATAGGTGGAGGTGTGCTGATGAATGGATTGCAACATAATATGATCGGCGGGGATGCCGGTGTCGGCTGAAATCATGGCTCGGCATTCATCCATAAAACTCATAGCGATATACATAAAGTCACCGGTGATTACCAGAACCGTTTCCTCGTCGTTGGTGATGGCCAACGCATTCAGATAGATAGGATCCAGCACTCCAACAGAGGTGCGTAATTGAAAATAGCCGGATAGATAAGTCCCCAAAGGCGGGGTTACGTCCACACGGGCGAAACCTGTTTGAAACATAAAAGAATCTCCTTTCCAATCTTGGTTTCAGTATACCAAATGGTGGGTGGGAAGTCAAGATAAAAATTTCGATTAAGACGGGATTGATTTTTCTTTCCAAGGTGATATAATGAAGGAGTACGCAAACCGTTTTATTAAGATGAGGATAACCATGAAAAACAAAACGTTGGATATGACCCAAGGGCCATTTTTTAAGAAAATTATTTTATATGTTTTGCCCATTATGGCCACCGGCATTTTGCAGTTGCTGTTTAATGCGGCGGATCTGGTGGTGGTGGGCCGGTTTTGCGGCAGTGTTTCGGTGGGAGCGGTTGGCGCAACGGGTTCGCTGATTAACTTGTTGGTGAATTTTTTTATCGGTTTTTCCACCGGCTCCGGCGTTACTGTGGCCCACGGTTTGGGGGCTAAGCAATATAAATTGGTGGAAAAAACGGTGCATACCGCCATTCCGCTGGCGATGGTTAGTGCGGGGGTTTTAATGGTTCTGGGCCAGTTGGTTGCCCGCCCGATGTTGGAATGGATGGGCACGCCGGCAGAAAACATTGATCTTTCCGAAACGTATATGCGAATCTATTTTTGCGGCGTACTGGGGAGTTTGATTTATAATTTCGGCGCTTCCATTCTGCGGGCCGCCGGCGATACGCAGAGCCCGCTGATTTACCTGAGTGTTTCAGGGGTTGTGAATGTGGTTTTGAACCTGGTTTTCGTTTACTTCTTCCATATGAACGTGGCCGGGGTTGCCTTGGCAACCATCATCAGTCAATATCTTTCCGCTGTGTTGGTGGTGCTGGCACTGATGAAACGCACCGATGCCTGCAACCTTTGCTGGCAGAAACTGCGGTTTGATATGGGCGCTTTGAAAAAGATCGTAAATATCGGCCTGCCCGCCGGGATCCAAAGTTCCCTGTTTAGTATTTCCAATGTAACGATCCAATCTTCTATCAACAGTTTTGGCTCCACCGTTTTGAACGGAAATTCGGCTGCCAGCAATATCGAAGGCTTTGTCTATACTGCCATCAACTCCTTCTATCAGGCGGCCTTGAACTTCACCGGCCAGAATATCGGGGCCGGCAAGGAATATCAAGTGAAGAAAATTATGGCGGTTTGCTTCAGTTCTGTGGCGGTTACCGGCTTGGTATTGGGCGGATTGGTGAATATTTTTTCGGAACCCTTGCTCTCGATCTATATCACTGATAGCGCAGAATCGATCCGCTGGGGTGCTACCCGGATGCTTTATGTAGGGCTCCCCTATTTCATTTGTGGCTTGATGGATTCCGCCACCGGCTTTTTGCGGGGCTCCGGCGCATCGCTCAGCGCAATGCTGATAACGGTGATCGGGGTTTGCGGAATTCGGGTCGGCTGGATCTTCACCATTTTCCAGATCCCGGAATTCCATAACTTGCCTTGCTTGCTGATTTCTTATCCCATCAGTTGGCTCATCACATTTGCAACGGAGATTGCAGTTTACTTCATTCTGGCCAATAAACGCAAAAAAGCAAAGATGGCTCATTTTTCAGGAGCATAAGTAAAACACCCGACAGATTTCTGTCGGGT
>JAZNEH010000150.1:0-4239 GCA_045588515.1 Eubacteriales bacterium | reverse complement strand
GAAAAATGTTAAAGAGAAAGATGACTACTGTTTTCATCAATCCAATAAAAACAGTAGTCATTTTATCATTTGTTATTTTCTGCGGTCTGTGCCTAAGAATCAATCGAGTGAATAAAAAAGAGCGCAGATTCCGTCAAAATGATCCGAAGGTGTATGTGATACTCCGAGAGGTCATTTTGGCGGGAAGCAGAAAATTTCAATAAAACTCGGCTTTGCTGAGTTTTTTCCTTTGAAAGAAAAATGTTAAAAAGAAAAATGACTACTGTTTTCATCAATCCAATAAAAATAGTAGCCATTTTATCATTTGTTATTTTCTGCGGTCTGTGCCTTTTTTATCACTCGATGCCTTTTTATCACTCGATAGCGGTATAACCGGCGGGAGCGGCAATCCCCAGAGCGGTGCAGTTGGCTGCATTGTACATCTTGGTAACCTCGGTAACGGTCTGAACGGGCATCTTGGTGACATCAGCGCCTTCTGCCAGGATCTTATAAGCCATTTCGCCGGTGGCGTAGCCCATATCATAATAGTCGATGCTCAAGGTAGCAACGCCGCAACCCTTGCAGATTCCGGATTCGCCGGCAACAACGGGCACCTTAGCGGGCAGAACCACGTTGGCAATGGCCTCGGTATTGGAAGCGGCGGTGTTATCGGTGGGGATGTAGATCACATCTGCATAATCGCAAGCGGATTGAGTAACGGAAGCAACGTCGTTGGTATCAGTGAAGCCGAACCATTTTACTTCCAGATTGGCAGCCTTCAGGAATTCTTCCATCTTGGTGCACTGATATACGGAGTTGGGCTCGGTGGTGCAGTAGAGCAAGCCAACCTTCTTGGCTTCGGGGAACAGTTCGCTGATCATAGCGGCCTGCTGATCCAAGGGAGCCAGGTCGGAAGCGCCGGATACGTTGTTGCCCACGGTGCCGGTCCAGTTTTCGATCTCCAAAGCGGAGGCATAGTCGGTAACGGAGGTGCCCAGAACCGGGATATCTGCGGTGGCGGCGGCTGCAGCCTGCAGAGGAGCGGTGGCATTGGCCATAATCAGATCCACTTTGTCGGAAACAAAGCCCGTGGCGATGGTGGTGCAGTTGGCGGAATCGCCGGAGGCGTTCTTTTCGTCAAACTTTACTTTGTCGCCCAGTTTATCGGTTAAGGCTTGTTTAAAGCCCTTGGTGGCGGCATCCAAAGCATCGTGCTGAACCAACTGGCAAATACCGACGGTGTAGGTATCGTCTTCCACTTTCCCGCAGGAAGCCATAGAAAGACAACAGGTGATCATCATTGCAACAACGGCCAGAGCCGCAATCAATCTTTTAGCGTTCATTTTTTAATCTCCTTTTGCTCTGTAAGTTTTTAACGCTTTATGTGTTTTAGACTTTAACACTTTTCTTAGTAAAAGTCAAGCCTTTTGTGAAAAAAAGTTAAAAAATTTATCAAATTCCTATTTTTATTTACGGATGATGCCTTTTCTGCAGTTAAAAAAAACCGCCTTTAGCGGGTTTTTGACAGTCTAAGCCGAGCAGAGTGAAAACTCTGCTCGACGGTATTATTTTTTTAGTACTTTTTTGCACCAGGTGCGTTTGCCACATTTGGGGCATTTCAGGTAGCGGGTGGTGCCGGCGTGCATAGCATTTAATGCCTGCGCATAGGTGGGTACGAATTCGTGGCCGCAGTTTTTGCATTTATAGGCGCCCACGCTGACCTCCAGCTTTAATGCGTAAAAACAGGGCACCAAAAAGAGAATGCAGAGTCCAATGACGGATATCGCCTGCCAGATTCCTTCCGGTACAAAGAAATATACGAAGGCGCAGCCTCCAAACAACCCCAGCATACTGACCGTCATAATGACCCACATAGTGGTCCAGATGGTTTTGTTCTTCTGGGCGATCTCCTTCGCCAGATCGAGCATCAGCTCTTCGTTTTTTTGATTTTTGTTTTCCATAGTAATTTTCTCCCCACTTAATAATTCATTCACGTTGATCTGCAGGATCTCACACAATTCCAGCATAATGGACGTATCGGGCATAGCGATGCCCCGCTCCCATTTGGATACCGCCTTATCGGTGATTCCCAGTTTGTCTGCCAGTTGCAGTTGGGTGAGCTGTTGTTCTTTTCTGCAAGCGGCAATAAATTTTCCGATTTTGATTTGATCCATACGGGTTCTCCTTTCGTTTACAGTATAGCGTCCGGGGAGCAAAAATTACACCTACCAGTGGTTTAGTGGGGAAAATAAACCGGGGGGTGGAGGGGGAAGTATGAATTGATTATACCATATAATCAGTCGGTTTTCAATGGATAGAAAAAGCCGAGCAAGGAACAAATTGCTGGTGGATTATCCAATCCAAAAACGTGGCTGGGATTGTCTATCCGGCAATTCGCCGAAATTATGAGTAATTCTAAGTTTTTTGCCATTGGATAATTCAATAATAATTGTGGACTGTCCGTAAGATATCGTCCCGTCTATCACATTGTTATGATTAAATGAAATGCGTTCTATACGTGCGCCGATACAGTCGCTAAATGCGGAAGAAATGTCTATTTGTGGTTGCTCTTTCAGCCGGTCATTCATAAACAAAATGTTGACGCTTTTCCGCAAAACAAAAAGTTTGTTTCCGCATACAAAACCGATATCTGCATAAAACTCGGTAAAATCTGGCTTTTCATTGGTAGTATCAGTATTGTTAAAATAAATTACTTTATCAATAGTTAATCCTATAGCAGCATAATAGAGATCGATACTTTGATGATTTCGCCCTTCCATTTTTGCTTGTACCATTTCAAAGATGGCATAAAACATATTTTCCAATTTGTGGTTTTCTTCACAGCAACGTTGGAAACTTTCTTCTGTACCGACACATTCTAATGTGGATTCATAATCTTTTGGATCATCTGTCAATTCATATTGTAGTATGAATTTAAAAAGATCAAAGGTAAAGCGGTCATAGGTAGAAAAAACAAATTGATTCATTGCGGAAATACCGAACTTTTTTATGTTCCAACCAGCATCGATTATGATTGGAAGCATCTCTTTGATTTTTTCAACAGTTGCAGGTATTTTTTCTTCCTCGTCGTATACTTCTTGCAAAGCATCTGCAAAAACATCGCAAAAGATGTTTTTGCCAAATTCATTTAATTGATTGGTATCTGCTCCTGCCAATACCAACTTATTAATCCGATCCAGATCACAAGAATCATCGGTACAAGCTTTGAGAAGTTCTTTATCAAGGTCTGTTTTATTCATATTTCTCACCTATTTTCACATTATACTGTGGCAACAATTTTACCAGTTTCTATGTCATAAATTTTCAATTCAAAATCGTTATCTTTATAAACGATTTTGTAGTCAAATTTTTCAAATTCTCTAAAAAATTCGACTTTAACCATTTCGCATAAATGTACTGGGCATTTACCGCCATTTATGACACCACCAAAACCCACTAAGACCAGCCAAAATCGAAAGGCATTATCTACTTGCCATTTTTCCGGGTATAGCCCAAGTTGAATATCCATTATGAAGCTAGAATCGACTTCTTCAAAGAATGGATGGTTATCAATCAAAACATTGGGATTTCCACCTTTGGTTAAAATATTTCTTAAAACCCTTGCCCCCAAGTCGCCATCATCAAAGTATTGAACGGATTGCAAAATGTTTTCGTAATTTATTCCATCATCGCAAAATACGAGATCTGCGTCTAATCCGTTTTCGATCAAAATATCGAATAACTGTTCCCAATGGTATGTTTCTAATTCTTGTGGTTCAGGGTCTCTTTTATTATGATATCTGAATTCATCATAAGCGAACATACCATACTCGCAGAGCTCAATGGCTGCTCGCGTGATTTCTTCGCTATTTAGTTTATTTTTAATGATATAGGTTTGAATTTTATCAACACTGAGTGGCGTTTCCTTACATAATTCAACAAATGCTTTGATACGTTCCATATTTTCACCTCTTAAGATCATTATATCACAGTTAAAGTACGATAAACAGTACTTGATGAAGAAAAAACGGAACTTTAGGATAGTTTGTAGAAAAAAGCGGTAACCCTGCACTCTCGGTTTTTGTCGGCCGCCCCGGGCGGCTTACGCCAAAACCTTCGGGTTCGGGACACGGTTGTTCTCAAAGCCTATCGCGGCTTTGAGCCAACCTCAACGTAACCGCGCGCTGCTTTGCAGCGCCCGGTTCGACCAGCAGTATCGACGCCAAAACGAAAAGGCACACCAAGTCGGAGGCCAAGCGG
>JAZNEH010000149.1:0-4539 GCA_045588515.1 Eubacteriales bacterium | reverse complement strand
AGCCATCTCCTTCCCTTTTTACTGCTATCATTATTTCCGAATTGGATCAAACTTATTCGAACCACAATGGAATTCAAACATAGAATAAAAAGAGGTGAGAAAATGAAATATCAAACGTTTTGTGCCGCAAACAGCGGCGATGGTTTTATCTCGTTATTTGATCGGTTAATTGACGAAAAGGAAAAACATATTTTCTACATAAAAGGCGGGCCCGGATGCGGAAAAAGCACCCTGTTAAAAAGAATTGCAGAGCAAAACGATCATGCGGAACTGATTCTTTGTTCAGGCGATCCTTCCAGTTTAGACGGGGTGATTCTTTCAAAGCAAAACATTATGCTGATGGACGCCACATCGCCCCACTCTTACGAACCAAACTATCCCGGCATTGGCGGCTCTATCGTTGACTTAGGGCAAGCTTGGGAAAGCGATAAACTGAACAAAGAAAAAATCATCGCATTAAGCGATCAGAAAAAGGGCATCTATAAAGCGGCATATTCTTTTTTAAAAAGTGCCAAGGAATTGCATAAAGCTGCATTTTATCCATTAAGTTCTGTTATGGATTTCAAAAAATGCGAAAAATACGCCGAAAAAATTCTGCAACAGAATGGATTAAGCGGTAAGAAAGAAAGTTCCCCTTCAGTAGATCATCGTTTTTTATCTGCCATTTCCGCAGAGGGTTATGTTTCTTTAACAGAATCTATTTTAAAACTGGGAAAAAATGTCATTCTAATCGAGGACCGATGGTTGCAAAGCCACTATTTTATGAAAATTCTGCTTAAAATGGCGTTGGATCATCATCTTTATCCCATCATCGCCTATCATCCTCTACTAGGCGAAAAAGCCATTCAACATCTGATTTTTCCCTCAGCAGATCTTTCGATTATCAGTAAAAGCAATGTATTCCCTATTGATGTTCCGGAAGAAAACATCATCAAAACGATCCCCTTGCATCAGTTTATTCATTCTGATTTTATTGAAAAGAATAAAAACAAACTTTCATTCTTGAAGAGAACAGAAAAAGAATTAATTCAATCCGCTTGTGAACATTTATCAAATGCACGAAATATCCATCTTCAAATTGAGGCTGAATATCGCAAAGGAACCAACTTTAATGTCACCGAAGAACTTGGCCAAAAATTAATAAATAAACTATCTGCCCTATCTTGATTTTAGGGGTCAATTATGTTAAACTAAATGAAGAAATTTCGTTTAAAAAACAAGGAGCATAAACTATGAAATTAATTTCTTTCGCTGTTCCCTGCTATAATAGTGAAGCATATATGCGCCACTGCATTGATACCTTGCTAACCGGCGGCGATCGAATTGAAGTAATCATCGTGAACGATGGTTCTTCCGACGACACCGCCGCAATCGCCGATTCTTATAAAGAAGCGTATCCCGATCTAGTTAAAGTGGTGCACAAAGAAAACGGCGGCCACGGTTCCGGCATTATGGCCGGCTTAAAAGAAGCGGAAGGCTTATATTATAAAGTGGTGGATTCTGATGACTGGGCAGACGAAGAATCCTTACAAAAGGTTTTGAATCTCATTGAATCTTTCCGAGCAAAAAACGACTTGCTGGATATGATTATCTGCAACTATGCCTATGAACACGAAGGCGAAAAGCCCCGCACTGTACATTATAGAGGCATCTTCCCCAAAAACAGAAAATTCACGTGGAATGAATGTGGGCTCTTTGATATCACACGCTATGTAATTATGCATTCTGTTTTTTATCGCACAGAAATGGTGCGGGAAGCTGATCTGCAAATCCCTTTGCACACCTTCTATGTGGATAATATTTTCTTATATTATCCGATGCCTTTGGTAAAGTCCATTTATTATATGGACACTGATTTTTATCGCTATTTCATCGGCAGAGCCGATCAATCCGTTAATGAAGCGAATATGATTAAGCGAGTGGACCAACAGATTTTAGTTTCCAAATTGCTCTTAAAAAAACACGATCTCACAGAAATTCGCAAAGATCGCCCCAAATTATATCGTTATATGATTAACTATGCTTCCATTATGGTTTTGATTGCCGCCCTGTTGCTAACACTGGCAGGCACGGAAGAATCCTTAAATAAATTAAAAGACTATTGGAAATACATTGAAACCAATCATCCAAATGTCTATCCCCATATCCGTTATCGTTCACTGGCCGGTTTTTATCGCAGTACTAATAAACTAGTTCGTAAAATTACCATTGGCGGATACAAATTAGTCAGAAAGTTTTATAAATTTAATTAAAGGAAATAAATAATGATTCATAAACTAAAAACATTATTGAAGAAATATTGGCATATTTTTCTTCTCCTCTATTTCTTCATCTACCTCCCTTGGTTCTTATGGCTGAATGAATATTCACCAACAAGGCCGGACGCGGTGGAAATGTATTGCAAATTGGATGATCTCATCCCGTTCAACGAACTGTTTGTAATCCCCTATTTTATATGGTTTGGCTACATTGCATTTGGGTTCGTATATTTCTTCTTTGCATCACGCAAAGAATTCATCCAGATGTGCACCTTCTTGTTCAGCGGAATGACTATATGCCTACTAATCTACACGTTTTTCCCCAATTACCAAATGTTGCGTGTGGATTATGCAACGCTTGGAAGAGAAAATATTTTGATTGATTGGCTGGCCCAATTACAAGCCGGCGATACACCGTATAATGTGTTCCCCAGCATTCACTGTTTAAACTCTATTGGAATGAACATTGCGCTAGCAAAAAATCAATGGTTTAGAAAACACCCTTGGGCCTTAATTCTTGTAACGCTTCTAACGATTTCTATTTGTTTATCTACTGTCTATGTGAAACAACATTCCATTTTGGATCTTTTTGGTGCCATCGGATTATCTCTGATCCTTTATCCAATCGCTTATATAATTCCTTGGAAAAGATTATTTACCGCAAAAAAAGAGCAGTCAAATTGACTGCTCTTTTTTGTTGAATATTTATGCGATATCTGGGATCTTCTTATAGTTCTTAGCGGTTTCAGTAAGAGTATACTTTTTGGACCACTCTTCATATGCAGCAGAATAATCTGCATTTTTCTTATCTTTCAAGCAATCAGCCTTCCAGGCTGCCAAGCCATTGGCTTCATAATAGCAGATCGCATAGCCATTCGCCACTTCAATTACTTCAAAGTCGCCTTTCTTCCGCCCTTCTTTGAAGGCCCAAGAAGCAATATTTGTATCGGCGAAATCGCTCTGTTTATAGTTTTTGCAAAGACCGCCTAATTGTGAAGTATAACTATCTTCGCTATATTCCAAAGCGTATTTTTCAAAAGATTCTGCCTTAAACCCTTCATCCTTCAAAAGTTTAGCAACTTCATCAGCTTTTGCTTTGGCTTTCTCTTTTGTTTCATAGGTAGAGGTTGTCAGCACGATATCACGGAGCGTATGGGTTGCAGACTCATCACGATAAGGTGCGGCAGTCATATAATAAACGCTATAACTGGTTTCATCCGCTTCAAATACTTTGGTATCGCCAACCTTAGCTGTTTTAAAGAGCCATTCAGAAGCTTCGTCTTCTGCGGCATAACCCACTTTAATTCCGGGCAAGGCGCTTAAAACGTCTTCTACTTTGGATTCTTCCTCATCTTCGCCTTCTTCGGTTTCTTCAGTTTCATCAGCCTTGGCGGTTTCATATTTTTCCACCCAAGCTTCAAATTCATCCACGCTCTTAACGGCCGCCAGTTGATCGGCAGATGCTTTTGCCGCCTCGGCATTTTCGCCTTCAACCGTATAAGTGTAATAGTCTACATACCGATAAGTATTAATATTATCTGTATAATACTTTTCGATCTCTTCATCAGAATATTCCAGGCCATCCTGATACTGATTATAGTATTTGCTGGCCAAAGTGGAAATTTCCAAACATTTGCGCACATCGCTTTCATTAACACCGGTTCCAAACATCATCGGAATAAATTCTTCTAAAGAAAGTTTACTGGAATCAGCATATTCTTTATAAGTGTCGATCAGTTTTTGGATCTCATTTTTATCCGTTTCTTCCAAAGAAACGCCGGCGGCAGTTGCTTGTTCTGCCAGATAAAGAGATTCCTTCACTTGATTGCCGGCCTGCTCGGCAAAATAATCAAACCAACTTTTTCCTTCGCTCATAACACTATCTTGTTTCCGCAAAGGCTTTTCAGCATCTAAATTAAAAGAAGATAAATATTCCGAATAAGTATTAATGAAATTGTTATACTGATTATAAACAAAATAGGTCATCATTGCGGCGTCTACTTTAAAATGATCGGTTTCCATAATGATAGCCTTACGTTGAACATCGCCTCTTTCAACCGCTGCATTATGAACTCCATTCAAAATCAGCCCACCTGCAATACAAACCACCAAAACAGCTGCAATAATTGAGGTTGTGATTGTAGCAACCTTTTTCTGCTTTGCTTTTTTGGCCATTGCCGCACGCATTGCTTCTTTTTCGCCTGCGCGGCTGGCTCTGGCTCTTTGTCCTTTACCCATGGTAAAACCTCCGTGTATAAGAATATGCTTTTATTATACTACA
>JAZNEH010000148.1:0-4164 GCA_045588515.1 Eubacteriales bacterium | reverse complement strand
TGAAGACCACCAATATGGGCAGTATGTTCCGGCTGACTTATCAATTGCATTTGAAGGATTCGGCCAAGGAAAAAGAAATGATTGATGCCCTCCGTTGCCGCAACGGCAATCTGGAGATCACTCTTTCCAAGCAGGAAACAGGAGGGAACGAACTTTAATGTTGAAACGATTGGTTCCGTTATTGTTAATATTGACCTTGATTCTTTCCGGGTGCGGGCGGGTGAGTGAACCTGAATCGCCGTCCCCGGTGGAAACAGATCGTGCAGAACTGCAGGAAGAATCCCAGACGGTTACCCCCTCTGCCTCTGAAATGTTTTCCGATCGGGATCTTCAAATAGATTATAACGAAGGAATTCAGATCCAATTGAACGGAAATTCGATTGCTTGTGATTCCGAAGGCGTGAAGATCAGCGGATCCACTGTAACCCTCAGCCGAGAGGCGGTCTATATCTTATCCGGCAGTTTAACGGATGGAATGATTATTGTGGATGCGCCGGAAACGGCCAAATTGCAGTTGGTTTTTGCCGGCGTGGAAGTGACTTCGGCAAATTCCGCTCCGCTCTATATCAAAGAGGCCGATAAAGTGTTCCTCACTTTGGCAGAAAATACGCAAAATACCTTGGCAAACGGCGGCACGTTCACCGCCATTGATGATAATAATATCGATGCAGCCGTCTTTTCTAAACAGGATCTCACATTAAATGGTGCGGGTGGATTAGCGGTTACTTCGCCGGCAGGTCATGGCATCGTATGCAAGGATGACCTGGTGATCACCGGAGGCTCCTATCAAATCACATCCGCTGCCCACGGTCTGGATGCCAACGACAGTATGCGAATGGCTAACGGTTCTTTGGTTGTGGATGCCGGTAAAGACGGCATCCATATTGAAAACAGCGAGGATACGTCTTTGGGCTTTGTTTACGTCGCAGGTGGAACTTTGCAAATCGAGGCGGAGGGCGACGGCATCAGCGCCGGCGCTACGATGCAGATCGATGGGGGCTCCTTTGATCTCCTCACCGGTGGTGGGAGCGAAAACGGATCTAAAAAAAGTTCCGATTCTTGGGGGAACTTCGGGGGTGGCGGTCCCGGTGGAATGGGCGGAGGAATGGGCAAGCCCGGGGGCGGCGGCCCCGGCTATCGCACCACCGCCGCAACCACCACCGACGATAGCAGTACCAGTATCAAGGGTTTGAAATCGGCGGGCAATATGCTGATAAACGGCGGAACGTTTAAAATCAATTCTGCCGATGATGCCGTTCATTCTAATGGCTCCGCCACCGTTAAGGGCGGAACCTTTACCATCGCCACCGGCGATGATGGGTTCCACGCCGATGAAACCCTCTCCATTGAAACTGGCACCATTCAGATTACCGAAAGTTATGAAGGGTTGGAGGCGCTGGATATCAAGGTTGGCGGTGGAGAGATTAAACTGAAGGCCACTGATGATGGGCTGAATGCCGCCGGCGGCACCGATGCTAGCGGATTTGGTGGCCGTGAAAATGATACCTTCGGCCCTATGGGTGGGAAGGGCGGAATGTCTGCCAATTCTAATGGAAGCATCTTGATCTCCGGAGGAACTCTCTATGTAAATGCCTCCGGCGATGGTCTGGATGCCAACGGCACTTTAGAAATCGCTGGCGGCCATACCACCGTGGTGGGCCCCACTCAGGGCGATACCGCCACCTTAGACTATGATCGTTCCGCCACCATCTCCGGCGGAACCTTTATGGGGACCGGCGCCTCCGGGATGGCCCAGACTTTCAGCGAAAGCAAACAAGGGGTGATCGCTGTCAGCGTGGGCAGCCAGTCTGCCGGAACAACGATTATCTTGAAAGATCAAAGCGGCAAGGAACTCATCAATTATTCCCCCGAACTGAATTATCAGGTGGTGATCCTCAGTTGCCCCGAAATGAAATCGGGTGAAACTTATCATATCACCGTAGGCGACCAATCCGGCGAATTTCAGGCGAACTAAAAGAAGTCATCCTCATTTTTTGAGGATGACTTCTCCTTTATCTAGCCGTTCAATTAAATCTTTCACAGCATATTCCGTGCCGGGCTTGACGATCAGATCGGCAACAGCCTTTAATTCCGGCACCGCATTGCCCACAGCCACGCCGATATCCGCATGCATCAGCAGGGGAATGTCGTTTTCGTAATCTCCGATCCCAATGGCGGTGTGAATATTGCCAAGCGATTGCTTGATATAATCCAATGCCGTACCTTTGGTTCCGTTTAAACTGTTTACTTCAACCCCCTTCGGCCAGGATTTTGCGATCCAATGGTTTTGAAGTTTTTTTGAATGGCAAAGAAACTGTTTGCAGTTTTCAGCATTTTCCGGCTCCGGAAAATAGAATAGATATTTATAAGAATAGAGTTTTTTGATTTCCGGAGTAAGAAGATCCAATTGGTGATACTCAAATGTTTGGGTTTCCCCTTCAAGGTGCGGGTGGTAAAGGTGCAGGCGGCCAATTTGATTTTTTAAATAAGGTGCAGTTTCTTCCAGAATTTCGCCGACTGTCAGCGTGGGAAGTGCTTTGTGTAAAACAATACGTTTCACGGGATCGTAAACAATACTTCCGTTGCACAGGCAGACCGGGGCGTTGGCAATATTTTCAAATGTTTCTTGATGAATATGATCCGCCATCCGGCCAGTTGCAAAGGCGAATTTTCCGCCGTTTGCGGTAAAATATTGCACCGCTTCCTTGTTTACTGCAAATGTATCTCCTTTGCAGTTTAGGGTTCCGTCGATATCACTGCAAATTAAAATGCCGTCAAATTTTCCCATAAAAACACCCCCTGATGGTAAGTATACCATTTGGGGGTGTTTTTTGCAATCATTTTTTGGGAATGATGGGATAAAGTTGAATGGTGTTGCCGCCGTCCAGCACCAATTCAGCGCCGGTGGTGTTGCGGGCGTTGGCTGCAAAATACCATACGGCATCCGCAATATCTTCGCCTACCGCCACGTCACCGATGGGGGTGAAACGGGAGGGCACGTCCCGGTAAAAATCCGGGTTCTTTTCCCAACGGTCGGTTTTGATCATTCCGGGCAATACCGCATTGACCCGGATGTTATATTTCCCGAGGTCCAACGCCAAAGCACGCATCATTCCCAATTGCCCGCCCTTGGAGGCCACGTAGGCCGCCCGGTTGGGGATGGCCCGGTAGGCGGTGTTGGAATTGATGAAGATGATGTTGCCGCCTCCTCGCGGAATCATTCGCTTGGCGGCGTGCTCCGAAAGGCAATAATTCCAAACCACGTTGGTGTTGATTACCTTCATAAAGTCAGTCAGGGGATTTTCCAATGTGGTGATCCCTAGGCCCTGATCGGCAGCGTTCAGCACCAACGTTTCAATAAAAATCCCCTTTTGATCCAGATCCTCAAAAAGTTTGTCCACCGATTCCTCGTCCACCGTGCGGGGATCCAGAAGGGAATCAATGGCATAGCCCAGAATATTTACATTCGGGAACTTTTTGCGATATTGTTTTTCGGCCTCTTGCACCTTTTCAAGGCTTCTGCCGGTGAAGACCACGTCCCAGCCTTCGGAGGCAAATTTTTCAACGATGGCAACGCCGGTATTAATGCAGGCGCCGGTTACTAATGCTGTTTTTTTCATCATTACTTTTGCCTCCTTAAAAATAGAATTCGGATTTTGCCGGACGGATATCCGTCAGCGCTCCGGTGTAATGCCGCAGGGTATGGGGCTGATAGGGGTGAGCCAAGCAGGCTTCTTCGTCGATCTCGATCCCCAGACCCGGCTTATCGGGAATATAGATATAGCCATCCTCGTATTTCAGATTCTCGTCGGTAACGTCTTTGCGCCATTCCACGTCGGAATACATAATTTCCAAAATTTCAAAATTGGGGCAGGTTGCCGCCAATTGCAGGGTGGCCGCATTGGCTACCGGTCCGGAGGGGTTGTGAGGAGCAAAGGGAATATAGCGGCTTTCTGCCTCGGCGGCGATCTTTTTCAATTCCATAATCCCCCCAGCGTGGGAGATATCCGGCTGAATGTAATCGGTGGCCATTTTATCAAACATCGGGCGGTAATCCCAACGGGTATATAGCCGCTCCCCGGCAGAGATGGCAACGGGGGAGCGATCCTTCACTTCCTTCAGGGCATCCAGGTTATCGGGGGGCACCGGCTCCTCAAAGAACAT
>JAZNEH010000147.1:0-2355 GCA_045588515.1 Eubacteriales bacterium | reverse complement strand
AATATCAGATGAGAAACTATGAATAAGATACCAATTCAACAGTTGGTGATCGTGGAAGGAAAATACGATAAGATCACCTTGGAAAATATTATTGATGCAACGATTATTGCCTGCAATGGATTTGAAATTTTCAAAAATGAGGCCCTACAAAGATCCTTGCGATCAATGGCTTTAAAGAATGGAGCAATTATACTAACGGATTCCGATAGTGCCGGCAATATGATTCGATCCCATCTTCAACGTATTCTGCAGGGCGCAGAGATCCATCTGCTTTATACCCCGGCAATACCGGGCAAAGAACGGCGCAAAACCGTTTATTCTAAGGAAGGCTACTTGGGTGTCGAAGGGATGGATTCTGAGTTTTTAAGACGTTTGTTCAAGGAATTCAAAGCAGAGCCGATTGCGATGAATATTAAAACAGTCGACTTGTTTGAAACCGGATTAACCGGGTTGCCGGGTTCTACCCAATTTAAGGAGAAATTTTTGAATGAATTAGAATTGCCCCGTCATTTATCCAACCGTGCACTTCTGCGGGAGTTGAATCGCAGGTATACCTTAGAAGAGTTTTATGAGATCATTGAAAAAATAAAGGCTTCAAATGCAATTGCATTTCAAGCCTTTTAAGGTTATGAATTAGTCGCTAACATAGGGCAGCAGAGCGATCACACGCGCACGTTTGATGGCGGTGGTCAACTGACGCTGATGCTTAGCGCAAGTGCCGGTTACACGGCGGGGCAGGATCTTGGCACGCTCAGAAATAAACTTTCTCAGTTTAGCAACATCCTTGTAGTCAATTTCAGTAACTTTATCCACGCAGAAAGCGCAAACTTTTCTTCTGGGCTTTCTGTTGGGTCTGTAGTTCTTTTCTCTTTCCACAGCTTAAATCCTCCTTTTAGATTAGAAGGGCAGTTCGTCGTCTTGAACTTCTTCGAATTCAACGGTGTTCCCGCCGGAAACCGGGGGAGCCTTAAATTCGGGAGCAACAGGACGAGAAGAGTCCTTTTTGGATTCTACAAACTGAGCTTCTTCAACGATGACTTCAAAAGCCGTTCTCTTTGCACCGGTCTTATCTTCATAATTGCGGGACTGCAGATTGCCAACCAGAGCAATCAGATTGCCTTTTTCAAAATATTTGCAGATGAAATCAGCAGTATTTCTCCAAGCAACGCAATTGATAAAGTCGGTGGGGTAGTTGCCGTCGGCACCTTTATACTGACGCTGAACAGCAATAGAGAAAGAAACAACGGAAACATCAGATGAAGTTTTTCTCAGTTCCGGATTGGCAGTTAACCGACCGGTTAAAATAACCTTGTTTAACATAGCACAGAATCCTTTCCTTACTTTTCTTCTTTGTTTACTACGATGGAACGCATAATCCCATCAGTGATGCCGTAAATTCTTTCGAGCTCAGCGGGGAAAGTAACGGGTGCTTCAAAATTGATCAGCACATAATGACCTTCGCCAATGAAGTCGATAGGATAGGCAAGTTTTTTCACGCCCCAGTCATCAACAGACTCAACCTTACCGTTTTTCTCGATCAAACCTTTGAATTTTTCAACGAGAGCGGTAAAGTCCTCCTCTGCTAAATTAGGCCGGGTGATGAAAATAGTTTCATACTTGCGATTTTCAGCCATGATTTACACCTCCTTATGGACATTTGGCTCATAAATTGAGCAAGGACCATATTATTATACTATAATTATTTGATTTGTCAAGTACTTTAAATGTTTATTTGAAATCTTTCATTTTCACAGTGGCGGCATTGACATTTAAAATTTTATAAAATATAATATTAATCGATAAAATAGGAGAAGTATGGAATTATGAAATTATCTTTGATTTGTCCTTGCTATAATGAAAGCGAAAACATTCAAAAATTCTTTGAAACGTGTATGGAAGTTTTGAAAGATCGGATAGAGTCCTTTGAATTTATCTTTGTGAATGACGGAAGTAAAGATAATACTTGGGAAAAACTTCAAGAACTCTATGAAACCCATTCGGCCAACATTAAATTAATTAATTTTTCACGCAATTTCGGCAAAGAGGCGGCAATGTATGCCGGGCTTCAAAAGGCGGAAGGGGAGTATGTTTCCATTATCGATACCGATCTTCAGCAACCTCCTGAAAAGGTTTTAGAAATGGTGGAATTTTTAGATCAAAATGAAGATTTTGACTGTGTTGTTGCCTATCAGGAAAAACGAAATGAAAGTAAACTGCTTTCCGGCTTGAAGAACTCTTTCTATAAAGTTATCAATGCGGTTTCTGAAATCGATTTTCAATCCGGCGCCAGCGATTTCCGCACATTTCGAAAAAGTGTTAAAGAGGCGATTCTATCGCTGGGAGAATGTCATAGAT
>JAZNEH010000146.1:0-6008 GCA_045588515.1 Eubacteriales bacterium | reverse complement strand
GAGTTCATCATAATGGAAAGATCACCGCCGGTGGGGTTCTTCATCCCGACGGGAATCGCCAGACCGCTGGCGGTGAGGCGATGCTGTTGGTTTTCAACGGAGCGGGCGCCCACGGCTACGTAAGAAAGAAGATCGGAAAGGTAGCGATGATTTTCGGGATAGAGCATTTCATCGGCACAACTGAACTTATAATCAGCCAAAGCCCGCATATGAACGTCACGGATCGCTAAAATACCTTTGAGCATATCGGGCTTTTCATTGGGATCGGGCTGATGCAACATTCCTTTATATCCGTCGCCGGTGGTGCGGGGCTTATTGGTATAGATTCTGGGAATGATCAAAATCTTATCCTTCACCTTATCTTCCAGAAGGCGCAGGCGGCCGATATAATCCAGAACCGATTCCATATTATCGGCGGAGCAAGGGCCAACCACCAGCAAAAACTTATCGCTTTCACCGGTCAGGACTTTTTTAATTTCGGTATCCCGGGCCGCTTTGGTATTGAGCATTTCCTCCGTGGCGGGATATAATTCCTTAATATCTTTAGGAATGGGTAATTTGCGGTTAAACGTCATATTCATAGTGATCTTCTCCTTTACTGGTCGAAGCGCTTACGGCGATCCGTTGAGATCCGCATCATTTCACGCATTGATTCCACGTTTCCGGTTTCCAACGAATCCCGCAGTTCACGGAATTTTTCTGCAAACACATCCATTTGACGGAGCAATTGCTCTTTATTCATCATAAAAAGTTCGCTCCACATAGCATCATTGATTTTGGCGATCCGGGTGAGATCCCGGAAGGAATCGCCGGTGTACTGTTCCAAGGCCTCGGTATCGTGGCAACACATCAGGGAAACCGCAATACAATGGGTTAGTTGGGATAAAAAGCCGATCATTTCATCGTGTTCGGCAGGGCTTAAGCGTGAAACAGAACGAAAGCCCAGTTCCCAGCCCAATTCTTCGCAGAGAGCGATAGCCTCCGGGCTGTTTTTTTCGGTGGGAACCACGATATAGTTGGCGCCCTCGAATATTTTATCAGTACTGTTTTCAACCCCATAGACCTCTCGGCCGGCCATAGGATGGGCGGCGATGAATTCAATATCGGGGCGCAATTTATTTTGAACTTCTTGCACAACCCCTTCTTTCACACCGGTTACATCCGTTAAAATCGCACCGGATTTGAAATATTGCTGGTTGGCATCGATCCATTCTAAAAACACTTTAGGATAAAGCGCAAACACCGTCAGATCCGCCTTTTGGATCATTTCCGGCTCAGGCCGGGTGGAGCCGTAATCAATCAGGCCATGCTCCAAGGCGTAATCAATGGAAGACTGTTCCAAGGTGATGGCCTCCACATGGTAGCCCCGCTTTTTCAAGGCCATCGCATAGCTTCCGCCCATCAGGCCCAACCCCACGATCAAAATGTTGGTGTTCATATTTTTATTCAGTTTCATCTTCTATCACCTCGATCCCAAGGTCTTTCAGTTTCTCAAAGAAATGAGGCATACTTTTAGCAACCGCCTCTGTGCCCCGGATCTTACCGCCCAGTTTGCAAGATAAAACGGCCATTGCCATCACAATGCGATGGTCGTTATGCCCTTCCAGAATTTCCGCCGGCGACGATAATTGCCCACCGGGAACCTCGATCTCATTTTCTTTTAAATGTAACAAAACACCGCATTTTTTCAATTCCCGGGCCATTGCGGCACCCCGGTCGCTCTCTTTGATTTTTAAGCGGGCAGTATCTATAAACCTTGCCCCGTTCAAAGCCGCCGCCATTGCAAAAAGAATGGGGCCTAAATCCGGACAATCTGCCAAGGATAAAACCGGATATCCTTCCTTTAGTTTTTCAAAATAAGAACGATAGATACGATCCCCTTGCAAGGAATCCGGGCATAACCCTGTTACTTCCACTTCCCCGCCCATCCAATTAAGGGCATCCAAAAAAGCGGCATTGGAATAATCACCTTCCACAGTTAGTTCCCGAGATTTCCCCTGTTCGCCGCCTTGGATCAGCAACGTATCTTCGGTTTCCCAAGATACAGAAAAGCCAACATCAGCCAGCGCTTTGAGTGTGAGATCAATATACGAGCGGCTTTCCGCTTTGCCGGTCAAATGAATCCGGCTCTTTCCTTCCAAAGTAACAAGCGCAAAAAGCAGACCGGTGATAAACTGGCTGCTGACACTGCCATCTACGGTATATTCGCCGCTTTTCAAGCGGCCTTCCACCGATATTTCGTTCCGGGAGCGTTCAAAGAGAAAGCCCATTTCCCGGGAAAGTTCTTCATAAACCGTTTGGGGGCGTTCCATCAGCCGATCGCTCCCTTGCAAGGTTGCTTTTTGACCCGAAAGCAGGCATAACGGAATCATAAAACGCAAAGTACTTCCGCTCTCTCGGCAATTCAATGGTTCTATGGGCGTTAAAGGCCCTTTGCGCTCCACAATTACAACCGAGCCCGATTGTTCCACAGAAACACCCAGTGCCCGCAAGCAATCAATGGTTGCCAGAATATCTTGGGAATATTCCAAGCCCGAGATCCGGCTTTTCCCCTTTGCCAATGCGGCGGCGATCAGGCAACGATGGGCCATACTTTTTGAAGGCGGCGCCGCAACGGTTCCCCGAGCGATGCCCGGCCGGATCTCAACCACCATAATGGGCCTCCAAATAATCAATCGCTTCCAAATAGCCGTTGGTTCCGTGGCCGGCAATCGTCAGCACGCAGGCGGCACGGATATAACTGACCGAGCGGAATGGTTCCCGTTTGGAAACATCGGATATATGCACTTCCACCGTTGGGATCTGCACCGCTTTAACTGCATCCAGCAACGCCACGCTGGTATGGGTATAGGCGCCGGGATTAATGACGATGCCGTCAAATTTCCGATAAGCGCCTTGAATGGCGTCTACCAAATCCCCTTCGTGGTTGGATTGATAACACTCCACCGCAATTCCCTTGGCGGCGCAATGGGTTTGGATCTTTTCCAGCAGGGTCTGATAGGTTTCACGGCCATAGATATCCGGCTCCCGAAGACCCAACATATTTAAATTAGGACCGTTAAGTACTAATAACTTCATTTTTTTAATTCCTCTAACAATTTATTACAGGTGATATCAGCCGTTTCCCCGGAAATCACCGATAGATCGGCAGTTTCCATATAGCGGGGATACCGCTCCTCGAACCGCTTTTGAAGCAACTCCCGATTTTGGGAAAGCGGACGGTTGGGAGTAGGTTTAATAGTATCCAACGGCCGATTTAAAAAGCAAAATCTTCCGTTCAGTTTCAAATTACGCACATTCTCATCCCGCAAAATGGCTCCGCCGCCTGTGGCGATCACACAACCATTCAAAGGGGCTGCTTGCTCCCGAATCACCCGGCTTTCCATATCACGAAAAGCCGCTTCCCCCTCTTGTTCGATGATCTGGCCAGGGGCTTTTCCTGCCGCTTGGGTGATCAAATCATCCGTATCTAAAAAGCGCTTATTCAAAGCGGCCGCTAATTTTCGGCCTACGGTTGATTTGCCGGCGCCGGGCATCCCGGTGAGTATAATATTTTCCTTTTCCGCCATCAGTTCTCCATAAACACGATCGATCTCACTGGCGGGGATCTTTTGATCCAAGAAAAATTCCACTGCATATACCGCCTGCGCCACCAGCATATATAACCCGCCGGCGGCTGGGAGGCCTTGTTGTAAGGCGGCATAGACCAATTGGGTTCGTAAAGGGTTATAAATGGCATCCACCACGCCTTCAAGGCGCGGAAAGTAATTTAACTTGACAGGAATATCCTGAATATTGGGGTACATTCCGCAAGGGGTTGTGTTAATAATCAGTTGCGTATCGCTATGATTTTTCATAGCATCTTCATAGGTGATCCCCTCTTTGCCGCTTCGGGAAACCACCCAAACAGAGCCTGCGTCCATTTCCCGGCATACGGCTCTTGCAGTTTTAGACGTGCCGCCGCTGCCCAAAATTAAAACCTTTTTTCCCTTAGGATCCACACCGATATGCCGGATCAATGCCTGCATTCCCCAAAAATCGGTATTATAGCCATAGAGTTTTCCATTTTTATTGACAACGGTATTCACCGCACCGATAGCCTCTGCCCGGGGGCTGATCTGATCCAAATATGGGATAACAGTTTGTTTATAGGGAATGGTTACGTTAATAGCCGAAAAGGCTTTTGCCTGTATAAACGCCGCTACTTCTTGGGGGGCTAATTCCTGCAATTCATAGGTATAATCGGCAAGGCGCTGATGGATTTCCCGGGAAAAACTATGGCCTAGTTTTTCGCCGATACAACCATAGTTCATTCCGCCACCCACCAATCTGTTCCATAACGGCCGGTTAACGCATCGGCCAACACCAATGCGCAGATGCTATCCACCACCACGGCCGCCCGATGCACGATACAAGGATCATGGCGACCTTCGATCAGCAGTTCGGCATTTTCGCCTTTCATAAAATCAACCGTTTTCTGCATCTGATAGATGGAAGGCGTGGGCTTAACAGCCGTTTGGAACAAAATGGGCATCCCATTAGAGATTCCGCCATTGATCCCGCCATTGCTATTCTTTTCAGTAACAACCGTTCCCGCCTCATAGCGGAAGGGATCGTTGGCAACGCTGCCCCGTTGATCCGCCAAGGCAAAGCCTTCTCCAAAGGAAACGCCTTTGACAGCGGGGATGCTGAAGATCCCATGGGAAAGGAGCCCTTCCAGCGAATCAAACCAAGGTTCCCCCACTCCGGCGGGCATTCCGACAATCACCGTTTCCAAAATGCCGCCCACGCTATCGCCTTCCGCAGCGGCTTTTTCGATCTCTGCCCGCATCTTTTCGGCGGAATTTGCCGAAAGTACGGGGAAATTGCTGTTTTTTAAATAATCAAAATCCTTTGCCAAATTTTCAAAAGGCCGATCTTCTACTCCGGCGCACCGGCGCATATGAGTGGCAATTTGGATCCCCTTCTTTTCCAAAGCCGGCAACAAAACACCCGCTGCAGCCACCAAAGCGGCGGTGAGCCGGCCGCTGAAATGACCGCCGCCCCGATAATCTTCAAATCCGTGATACTTGCAATAGGCAGTATAATCCGCATGGCCCGGCCGGGCCTTACTGCGGGTGGCGCGATAATCTTTGGAATGTTGGGCCGTATTGGGAATACGGATGCAAAGAGGGGTTCCTGTCGTTAGCCCGTTGAAAACGCCGCTTTCCAAAGTAAATTCGTCGGTTTCCTTCCGGGCGGTGGAAATCTTGCCGGCCGGCCGGCGTTTATCCAATTGGGCGGCAATCGCCGCCGGATCCACCGGCATCCCGGGCGCAAGCCCATCCAGAACCACGCCGATCGATGGGCCGTGGCTTTCTCCGTATAGGGTAACCGAAATATGATTTCCGAAGGTATTTTTCATTTAAAGAACCTCCTCCATCCGTTTTTGTAATTCTTTCAGGGAGAGTGTTTCGAATTCAAAGGTGCCGATGGCGGGAACCGAAACAACAGTGATCTGATCGCCGGAAACCTTTTTATCCATTGCCAAGGCTTGGATCACTTTTTCTTTATCCACGTTGAATTTTACCGGAAGGCCGGCTTGTTGCAACACTTTTTTCAAGCGTTTTCTGGGTTCCGGCGATGCCATCAACAACATTCCCAAAGAAACACATTCGCCGTGATAAAGATCGGTTGTTCCGTAAACACTTTCGATGGCGTGGCCGATGGTGTGGCCGAAGTTCAAAACCTTACGCAATCCGCTTTCTTTCGGATCTTTCTCCACCACATCCTTTTTGATCTGCAACGAGCCCGCTATGATCTCTTCCAAATTCTCCAAGGGATCGCAGGTTTCCAAACGCTCAAAAAGAGAAGCATTGCAGGTGGCGGCCATTTTAATGGATTCCGCCAGGCCGTTGGCGATTTGGCGCACCGGCAATGTTTTTAAAACATCGGGATCGATGAGCACTGCTTTAGGTTGATAAAATGCGCCTACAATATTCTTATAGTTTTTGAAATCCACCGCCACT
>JAZNEH010000145.1:0-6012 GCA_045588515.1 Eubacteriales bacterium | reverse complement strand
GCCGATACCTTCCGTGCCGCCGCGGCTGAGCAGTTGGCCGCTTGGGCTGAGCGGGTTGGCGTGGATATCATCAAGAGCCAGCAGGGGGCAGATCCCGCCGCCGTTGTGTTTGATACCATTGCGGCAGCTAAAGCCCGGAATTGTGATCTAATTATCTGCGATACCGCCGGTCGGTTGCATAATAAAGTAAACCTAATGAATGAACTTGGTAAAATTCAAAAGGTGATCCAAACCCAGTTGCCGGAAGCGGATGTGGAATGTTTGTTGGTATTGGATGCCACCACTGGCCAGAATGCTATGAATCAGGCTTCGGAATTTAAAAAAGTAACGCCGTTGACCGGCGTTGTTCTCACCAAATTGGATGGCACCGCCAAAGGTGGTATGGCCATTCCTTTGAAAAATGAAATGGGCCTGCCCATCCGGTTTGTCGGCGTGGGCGAGCAGATGGATGATCTGCAACCCTTCGATGGATATGATTTTGCGAAAGCATTGTTTTGAGGAATAAATCAATGAGAGTAGACGGAAGAACTGAAAAACAGTTAAGAAAGATCGAGATTATCAAAGATTATACGATGCACGCAGAAGGAAGCGTGTTATATTGCCAAGGGAATACCAAGGTGATCTGCACCGCCTCTGTGGAAGAATCGGTTCCGCCCTATTTGCTTGGCACCGGTAAGGGCTGGGTGACAGCGGAATATTCTATGCTACCCCGGGCAACTGCCACCCGGAATAAGCGGGATATCAGTAAATTGAAACAGGCCCCCCGGAGCACCGAGATTCAACGGCTGATCGGCCGTGCCTTGCGGGGGGCAGTGGATTTGGAAAAATTGGGCGAACGCTCCATTGTGGTGGATTGCGATGTGATCCAAGCGGATGGGGGAACCCGTTGCGCTTCCATCAGCGGTGGATTTGTGGCCCTTGCATTGGCAATTCAACGGTTGATGGAAGAGGGTAAATTAAGCGAAAATCCCATCAAGAAGCAAGTGGCGGCCATCTCCGTTGGAATATTGGGTGATACGCCGGCGGTGGATCTTTGTTATCTGGAAGATAGCAAGGCCGATACCGATATGAACGTGATTATGTCTTCTAATGGCGGTTTTATTGAAATCCAAGGAACGGCCGAAGGGGAAGAGTTCGATAAAAAACAGTTGGATACGTTATTGGCCTTGGCAAAAGGTGGTTGCCAGCGGATTTTCAAGGCTCAGAATAAGGTGCTGGACTGATGGAAAAGAAATTTGTAATTGCAACCAATAATCCCCATAAAGTAGTGGAATTTAAGAAAATACTGGAGCCCTTGGGCATTACTTGTGTATCCCAAAAGGAACTGGGAATCCAATGTGATGCCGAAGAAACTGGCACCACTTTTGCAGAAAATTCTTATATCAAAGCAAAGGCAGTTTATGATCTCTGTGGGTTGCCCACCGTTGCAGATGATAGCGGGATTTGTGTGGACGCATTGGGAGGCGACCCCGGTATTTATTCCGCCCGCTATGGCGGGGAAGGCTATGACGATTGGGGCCGGCTTCTGTTGCTCTTGAAAAATATGGAACCCCATAAAAACCGTGCCGCCCATTTCACTTCCGCAATCTGCTGCGTACTGAGTCCGGAAACAGTGATTGAGGCCGAAGGTTATATTTATGGAACTCTTTTAAGAGAACCTCGGGGAGAAAATGGCTTTGGCTATGATCCTATTTTTTTGCCGGACGGTTATACCAAAACAACGGCAGAAATGGCAGATGTGGAAAAGAATGCAATCAGTCATCGAGGCAATGCTTTGAGAATTTTTGCAGAAAAATTAAAGGAGTATTATCATGCTGACAAGTAAACAACGTGCCAAACTGCGGGGCCTGGCCTCCACAGAGGATACGATTTTTCAGTTGGGTAAAGAAGGCATCACCGAAAACTTTGTGAAGTCGGTAGATCTGGCCTTGGCAGCCCGGGAACTGATTAAATTTAAAATTTTGGAAAATGCGATGATGGACCGCAGAGAAGCGGCTGAAGAAATTGCCCGGCTCACCAATAGTGATGTTGTTACCGTCATCGGAACCAAGGTTGTTTTATATCGGCCCGCTGAAAAGCCGGTTATTCAACTCTGAAATGGGAAATATTCTGGTATACGGCGGAACCTTTGATCCGCCTCACTCCGGCCACCGTAACTTGGTGGATGCGGCATTGAAAACTGCGGAATTTGAACGGTTACTTTTGATCCCTTCCTATGTTCCTCCCCATAAAAGCCATTGCCCTGCATTACCTTTTGCTATTCGCAAAGGGTTGTTGCTGGATCGGTTTGGGGATCTGCCCAATGTGGAAGTATCGGATCTGGAACAATTGCGGGAAGGGAAGAGTTATACTGTTGATACCGTGCGCCAGTTGGAAAAACAATATCCTCAAGATACCTTGCATTTTTTAATCGGAAGCGATATGTTTCTCTCCTTCGAAAAATGGTGGTGTTTCGAGGAATTGCTGAAAAAGTTGGTTTTAGTAGTCGGTTCCCGGGAAGAGGGGGATCTGCCGGAATTAACTTGCCATCGGGAACGGTTGTTAAGCTGTTATGAGTGTAAAGGAATTATCCTTTGCACTCAAGAAGCAATCGTTTGTTCCTCCAGCGCTCTCCGCCAGTTGGGAAATGGAGTGGCTGGCCGTGTTTTTCAGCATATCGGCCGTGCACTGGATGTAAAACGGGCGTGCCACACTTTTCGTGTGGCAGATTATGCCGCCTCATTGGCGCCACGATTTGGTTTAGATGCGGAAAAAGCCTATCTGGCCGGTCTTCTCCATGATGCAACCCGTTGTTATTCGATGGAATGGCATCTGGACTATTGCCGCCAATATCAAATTTCGTTAACGCCAACGGATCGAAATCATCCTTCTATTCTTCATCAGTTTACAGCGGCAGAATTTGCCCGCCGGGAACTGGGGGTGAAAGACTCCACGATTTTGGAGGCGATCCAATGCCATACTACCGGGAAAGAGGCGATGCAGTTATTTGATATGCTGATCTATTTCGCCGATAGTTGCGAACCTGGACGGAGTTATCCGGGCGTGGAAGAATTGCGTCGTTTAGGCGAACAGGATTTAAAGCAGGGAACACTCGCTGTTTTGAACCATACAACAGCGTTTTTAATAAAAAAGGGCATCCCGGTCCATTCCAGAACTGCGGCCGCCCTAAAGGATCTTCAAAAGGAGTTAAAACAGAATGAATGAAGCCGTTGAAATTGCAGTAAAAGCATTAGACAGCCGCAAGGCCTTGGATATTGAGATTTTGCGTGTCAGCGATATCACCGTGATGGCGGATTATTTTGTGATCTGCACCGGTACTTCCAGCACACAGATCAAAACCCTGGCAAATGAAGTAGAATTCGAATTAAAGGAACAATTGGATCTGGACCCCTTGCATCGGGAAGGATATCAAGGTTCGGATTGGATTCTGCTGGACTATGGATTTTTAATTGTCCATGTCTTTTTGCATAATGCCCGGGATTTTTATAAATTAGAACGCCTTTGGAGCGATGGAGAACACATCGATCCGGCAACCATCATCGACCAGGAGGGAAAGAACGATGAAGTATGATTATAGTGCTATTGAGAAAAAATGGCAAAAGTATTGGGATGAGAACGAATGTTATAAGGCAGAAATCGATCATTCCAAGCCAAAATTCTATGGGTTGGTAGAATTTCCGTATCCTTCCGGCCAGGGGCTCCATGTGGGCCATCCTCGGTCTTATACGGCGATGGATATTATCTGCCGTAAAAGAAGAATGGAAGGGTATAGCGTTCTTTATCCGATGGGTTGGGATGCATTCGGTTTGCCTACTGAAAACTTTGCCATTAAGAATAAGATCCATCCGGCCATTGTAACGGAACGGAATGTGGCCCGTTTCAAGAGCCAGTTGAAATCTTTGGGCCTTTCTTTCGATTGGTCCCGGGAGATCAATACCACTGATCCCAACTATTATAAATGGACCCAGTGGATCTTCCTGCAACTCTTCAAAAAGGGTTTGGCATATAAAAAAGAAATGAACGTAAACTGGTGCACCGGTTGTAAAGTTGTGTTGGCCAATGAAGAAGTGGTGAACGGCGTTTGCGAGCGTTGTGCCAGCCCGGTTGTTCATAAAGTAAAAAGTCAATGGATGCTGAAGATCACCGAATATGCCGAAAAACTCCTGGAAGGGTTGGATGGTGTAGATTATATAGACCGGGTTAAGACGCAGCAAATGAACTGGATCGGGAAATCCACCGGTGCCACAGTTCGCTTTAGCACTACCGCCGGCACAGAACTGGAAGTTTATACCACCCGGCCGGATACTCTGTTTGGTGCTACTTATATGGTAATTGCGCCGGAACACCCGATGGTGGATCAATATCAGCATCTTTTGAAGAACTATGATGAAGTGGTTGCTTATCGGAATACTGCTGCCGCTAAGAGCGATTTTGAAAGAACCGAACTGGTGAAGGAAAAAACCGGCGTTCAGTTAGATGGAATTCGGGGCATTAATCCTGTGAACGGCAAAGAGATTCCCATCTTTGTTTCCGATTATGTTTTGATGACCTACGGCACCGGCGCCATTATGGCAGTTCCGGCCCACGATACCCGGGACTATGAGTTTGCTAAAGTTTTCGATCTGCCCATTATTCAGGTGGTTGCCGGTGGGGATATTTCCAAAGAGGCCTTCACCGATGTTGCCACCGGAACGATGATGAACAGCGGATTTTTGGATGGTCTTTCTGTGGAAGAAGCCAAAAAGAAGATTGTTGAATTTCTGAAAGAAGAGGGAAAAGGCGAGCCCAAAACCAACTATAAATTGCGGGATTGGGTCTTTTCTCGCCAGCGCTATTGGGGCGAGCCGATCCCCATTGTGCATTGCCCCCATTGCGGCCCTGTTGCTGTTCCCGAAGAACAACTGCCCTTGTTGCTGCCCGATGTGGATAGTTATGAACCTACTGATAACGGCGAAAGCCCCTTGGCGGCAATGGATAGTTTTGTGAATACCACTTGTCCCGCTTGCGGAGCCCCCGCAAAACGGGAAACCGATACCATGCCCCAGTGGGCTGGTTCCTCTTGGTATTTCTTGCGCTATATGGATCCCAAAAATAATGATGAATTGGCCTCCGAAGAGGCATTGAACTATTGGGGCCCTGTTGATTGGTATAACGGCGGTATGGAGCATACCACCCTGCATCTGCTTTATAGCCGTTTCTGGCATAAGTTCCTTTATGATATCGGCGTTGTGAAAACCAATGAACCTTATGCCAAGAGAACTTCCCACGGTATGATCCTGGGCGAGGGCGGCGAGAAAATGTCCAAGTCCCGTGGCAACGTTGTGAACCCCGACGATATCGTGAACGACTATGGCGCTGATACTTTAAGAACCTATGAAATGTTCATCGGCGATTTTGAAAAGAGCGCACCTTGGAACACTTCTTCTATTAAAGGCTGTAAACGGTTCTTGGAAAAATCAATGAATCTTCTGGATATTTTGGTGGAAGGGGATGAGCTTTCTGCCGAACTGGAAATGGTATTCCACCAAACCATCAAGAAAGTTTCCTTTGATATCGATCATCTGAAGATGAATACCGCTCTGGCAGCGTTGATGTCTTTGATTAACGAGATCCAAGCAAAAGGCGCTGTTAATAAAAAGGAACTGGAAGTTTATGTGAAGATGCTTTATCCCTTTGCGCCCCATCTCTGCGAAGAAATGTGGCAGTTGGCCGGTTTTGAAGGGGATATGACCCGTGCACCTTGGCCGGTTTACGATGAAGCCAAAACAAAAGCTTCCCAGGTGGAAATTGCTGTTCAGGTTCTGGGCAAGTTAAAAGGGCGTGTAATGATCCCAGCCGAAGCCGAGCAGGATGCGGTTATGGAGATTGTTTCAGCCGATGAAAAGATCAAACCTTTGCTGGAAGGTAAAAATGTGGTTAAAGTGATCTATGTAAAGGGTAAATTGATCAACTTGATCGTTAAATAAAAAGAGAGCAGAACGAAAGTTCTGCTCTCTTTTGTTTGGCGCGCTT
>JAZNEH010000144.1:0-2246 GCA_045588515.1 Eubacteriales bacterium | reverse complement strand
AAATGCGCATTAATGGATCATCAAGCCGGTGTTTTTTCGATATTCCGAAGGGGTCATACCGGTGATCCGTTTAAAAATTTTATTGAAGTTTGCGGTATTATTAAAGCCGGTCAGAGTGGCAATTTCCAACATATTTTTTTCGTTCTCCTGATCCCGGATCATCCGGGCCGCCAGATCTACCCGCTTACTGCTGATATAATCCCAAAGATGAATGCCGCTGAGTTTTTTGAAGTAACTGGAAAAATAGTTGGGGCTCATTCCGGCCAAAGCAGAAAGTTCTTCCAAAGTCAGCCGTTCGGTGAAATGTTCATCGATATAAGTTAAAATTTGTTGCAGATTGCGGGGATTTACCCGGTGGGGGGCAGAAGGATCCAGATAATGGAATTCCCGCACCAGCCGAATCAGTAGGAGATTTAATTGGGAGCGAACAGCCAAAGGATATTCCGGCCCCCGGCCGGTTAACTCCCGGCGAATTTCTTCCATAGCCCGGCGCAGATCGGTGCTTTGAGCGGCGGGAATGCGATTTTGAAAAGATTTGCTGTGGAAGAAGCAAAGGTTTAAATTTTCTTCACTGAAACTGTGGTTCAGATCGCCCCAAAGATAGCGGGGTTCAAAATGCAGATTGGTGAGCCCTAATCCCTTTTGCCCCACTTCGGTGATGCAATGGTATTCATTGCTGGAAAAAATAAAAAGATCGCCGGGCTCCATCGGGTAGGCCGCCTCCCGGGTGGTGTAAATCCCGCTGCCGTTGTCTACCATCGTGATCTCAAAACTGATGTGGCTGTGTCGCTGAAAGAGATGCTTGCCGGAGGGCACTTCTGCGTTCCACATTTTCAGGAGCATATTGCCGCTTCGGTCGGTAATATCGCCAACCGGGCGGGAGGTTTTGGCGCCGTTTGGAAATAAATCTGTCATAAATTCCACCTTCGTAATAAAGTTTGCAAATATCTTAAAATAATTAGTGAAAAATTCAAAAGTCTATGTTAAAATAATTATATAATGAATGATCTGTGCTGTCAATTGCGCAGAGTAATAAAAAGGAGATTAAGATTATGTCTGAAATCATCACTTTAGGCGAAATTATGTTGCGTTTGGCTCCTGAAGGCTATTTGCGTTTTTCTCAGGCCGATAAATTCGGTGCCACCTATGGCGGCGGCGAAGCGAACGTGGCTCTTTCCTTGGCAAACTATGGGATGGATGCCGCTTTTGTAACAAAACTGCCGGATAACCCCATCGGTCAGGCGGCCATTAATTCTCTGCGCCAGTATGGCGTGGATACCACCAAGATCGTTCGCGGCGGTAAGCGTGTGGGCATCTATTTCTTGGAGAAAGGTGCATCTCAACGTCCTTCCAAGGTGGTTTACGATCGTGCCGGTTCCTCCATTTCCGAGGCTGTTCCTGCCGATTTTGATTTTGACGCCATCTTTAAGGGCGCCAAATGGTTCCATTTCACCGGGATCACGCCGGCTTTGTCGGATAGCGCCGCCGAAGTATGCCTGGCTGCTTGTAAGGCCGCCAAAGCCGCAGGGGCTAAGATCTCTTGCGACCTGAATTACCGTAAGAACCTCTGGAGCCGTGAAAAGGCCGGCGAGGTGATGGGCAAACTGATGGAATATGTGGATGTTTGTATCGCCAACGAAGAGGATGCCTCCGATGTATTCGGCATCCGGGCCAGCGAAACGGATATCTATGGCGGAAAACTGAACACCGATGGCTATGTGGAAGTGGCCGCTGAACTGAAAAAGCGGTTTGGCTTTGAAAAGGTGGCCATCACCTTGAGAACTTCCATCTCTGCCAGCGATAATAAATGGTCTGCTATGCTGTATGACGGCAAAGAGGCCCATTTTGCAAAAACCTATAACGTGCATATCGTGGACCGTGTGGGCGGCGGCGATAGTTTCGGCGGTGGCTTGATCTATGCGTTGCTGAATGGCTATGCGGATGCCGATGCCATCGAGTTTGCAACTGCCGCTTCTTGCTTGAAGCATACCATCGAAGGCGATGTGAACTTGGTAACAGTTGCCGAAGTTCAGGCTCTGGCCGGCGGCGACGGTAGCGGTAGAGTACAGCGCTAACCTGTTTATTAACGAAGAAAACCACCCAATGTTTTCCGTGATGTTCTTAACGGAGAATTAGTGGGTGGTATGTAACCGGAAGGTGTAAAAACCTTCCGGTTATTACTTTTTATGCGGTTTTCGCTGTTGGTTGTGCGAGGACGTCGATTGCGGGGACACCTTCCTGTTCGG
>JAZNEH010000143.1:0-8294 GCA_045588515.1 Eubacteriales bacterium | reverse complement strand
TATGCAGTCGGCTTTTTATCTTTAGATTTTGCCTTTTTTCTTCAATAGGGTGCTGATCTTAGTATGGGGATCCAGCAGACCGCTGATGGAAGCATCATGGTTCAAGGTATCGGTGATATAAGCGATATACTTGGAAAGATCCACAGAGCAATACCAAGGGCGGCTCTTCAGTTCCTCAGGGGTATAGATGCCGTTGGTGGTGAAGACCTTGCTGATCAGGCCTTCTTCATGGGCCTTATCGAAATGTTCCAACCCTTCGCAGAAGAGGCCGAAGGTGGTGCAAACATAGATGTTGCGGGCGTTGCGGGCTTTCAGCTTTTCAGCCAGATCCAAAACGCTATCGCCGGAGGAGATCATATCGTCCACAATCAACAAATCCTTGCCGTTCACATCGGCGCCCAGATATTCATGGGCAACGATGGGGTTCCGACCGTTCACGATAGTGGAATAATCCCGGCGTTTATAGAACATCCCCAGATCCACGCCCAAAACGGAGGAGAAGTAGATGCCCCGGGCCATGGCGCCTTCGTCGGGGCTGATGATCATCAGTTTATTTTTATTGATCTCGATATCGGGAACATTATTAACCAATGTCTTGATCATCTGATAGGTAGGCATTACGTTATCAAAACCGTGGATGGGAATGGCGTTTTGCACCCGGGGATCGTGGGCATCAAAGGTGATAATATTGCTAACGCCCATAGATACCAGTTCCTGCAATGCGCTGGCGCAGTCCAAGGATTCCCGGCTGCTTCTTCTATGCTGACGGCCTTCATAAAGCATCGGCATAATCACATTGATACGCTTAGCCTTCCGCTCAGCGGCGGCAATGATCCGCTTCAGATCGGAATAATGATCGTCGGGGCTCATAGGAACCTTACGGCCATACATCTTATATTCCACACCGTAGTTAAAACAATCCGTGATGATATAAAGATCCTTGCCACGCACCGATTCCCGGATCAAACCCTTGGCTTCGCCGCTACCGAACCGAGGGCAAGCCACGTCGATCAGATAACTTTCCCGTTCGTAGCCCAGATAGGAAGCGCTATCCTTATGCTCATGCTCCCGCTCCTTACGCCAGTTCACCAGATAGTAATCGATCCGCTTGCCGATCTCCTCGCAACCGGGCATAGCAATCAAGGCCAAGGGACCCACAGGGGTGTTCACCAGATTCTCTAAATAATCCGCCATTTTCCAACATCCTCCGTTATTTTTAATTAAAATGTTCCAGTGTTTATATTTTACTATAAAACCTACCCATTGTTCAACCCTATTTTAAAAATTGTCAAAAAAGATAAAACAAGGTATGTTTGACGATAGAAATTTGTCATAAAGATAAAGGCGATCTTTTGGGTAGGCTCAGACTGAATCCCCCTATAAAACAATGGCTTGTTCCAAACTGAAACTATAAATGATCTTTCGGATAACCTGCAGGCCTTTCATTCGTTTCAGGGCCTCTTCATAAAGATCCATCTGCACCTGATAACGGCGGATCAGTTCTTCCGGAGTTTGCACCCGGTCGGTTTTATAATCCAACAGTACCGCTTCCCCGTTTTTCACCCAATAACAGTCCAGAACACCCTGGATCAGGATTTCGCCCTCGGCATCGGGCCCGAAAAGTTCGCTTGCTCCCATGGGGAACAAAAACCGTTCCTCTTTATAATAGGCCTCGGCAGAAAGCAGTTCCCGGAACAATTCACTTTGGGTAAATCGGCGGATCTTTTCCAAGGGGATCAACTTAAGTTGATCGGCAGTGATAAAATGCCGCTCCGCCAGCCGATGCAATTCTTTTTCAGGATCTTGGCTCAGGGCTTCAAAATCGCTGAACTGCAAGGCCTGATGCAAGGCGTTGCCCATTTCGTTGCCCCGGGCACGGAAGGAAGAGGCAAAGCGGGGTTGTTGCATCCGCACCCGCTCTTCCAGCAGGGCCTCCGCCTCGGGATCGGCATCCCGAATACCCTTCAATTCGGAAACGGACAGTTTGGCGGGCAGGCCCAGGCTCTTTTGATGGGGATATTGCCAGCCGAACCGCTCCTGAAAAGCCTTGCGATCAAATTCAATACGCCGGGCAGTTGCCTCTTGGGCTGTTTCTTGGACTTCTTCCCCCGGTTCCACATAGCAAATTCCCAAGGCGGGCAGATCCAAGCCCGGCTCCGGGATTTTAAACCGGGCCCGCAACGGTTGCCCTTCTTGCGCATAAGCCAATAAATTCAAAATCCAATGGGAATAAGAGGGGGCATTGCCCTTGATGGACCAGCGGGGCAGAACTCCCTTGAAGGGAATGCCTTCCCGGATCCATTTTTCCATTTTCTTTTCATCAGCGCCAACCAACAGAATATTTTTGCTGACCGCCCGGGTCAATGCAACGTAAAGAATTCGTTCCTCTTCGCTAACGCAATCCGCCATCATTTGATCGGCCAAAACCGCCTGCGGAAGGGATTCACATTGATAAAACAGTTCCGGCTCGTGATAGGAAAGAGCCGCCCCATAGCGGGAGTGGATCAAAATGGGTTTTTCCAGATCCCGATCGACGATCGACCGATCCGGATCGCCATGGATACAAACCGGGAATTCCAAGCCTTTGGATTTATGGATGCTCATAATCCGCACGCTATCGGCGGCCGCTTCTAAGCGGGCCCCAGACTGGGTTTTATTTTCGCTGATCCGGATATGCTCCACAAACGCATATAACCCTTGATACCCATCCTTTTCAAAAAGGCGGGCATCCTCGGCCAAAAGTTCCATATTGGCGATCTTCGCCGCCCCGCCGGGCTCGGCGGCATAGTGGGCAAAGATCCCTGTTTCCCGATAGATCCGATAAAGCAGATCATATACGTAAAGTTCTCCGGCCAGATCCCGGAACATTTCAATTTGTTCAAAAATCGCATTCACCCGTTCATTGTCCGGTGCGGCCGCCTTCAGGTTTTCATAAAGAGGCTGCTTTTTCACCCGCAATGCCGCCAGTTCTCCAACCGTGAACCGGAAGAAGGGGCTATAAAGCAAGGAAACCAGCGCAATATCATCATAGGGATTATTCAACACCAGCAAAAAGGCCAAAAGATCCTGCACTTCCGGCAGATCGAAAAAGTTTTCGCCGGGGTTTTGGTTCATTACCGGGATATTCAGCCGGCGCAATTCCCGCTCGAAAAGTTGGGCTTTATTTTTGGTGGTGCGCAAAAGAATGGCAAAATCCCCATAGGTAACCGGCCGTTCCTTTTCGTCGGGCAACAGAATTTTTTCCTTGCGGGCAACCATATCCCGAATCAGCCGGGCCGCATAGCGGGCCCGCACCAGATGATGATTCACTGTGCGGCCCTTTTCATCCTTTTGGGGCGGAATCCAATGCAGTTCATTGGGGAACGTTTCCGGCTCCGCAAACATTCTGCCCGGAACCAGCCGTTCCCGCTCATCATAGGCTACGCCCCCCATTTCCGGGCTCATAATGCCTTCAAAAACCCGGTTACAAAAGGCCAACACGCCCGGATGGGAGCGGAAATTCCGGGTTAATTCCAAAACGGTGGGTTCCCGCAATTTTTCAACGGTAAACGGAGCCGATTCTCGCCGTTTCTCTTCAAACAGATGGGGTTCTGCGCCCCGGAACCGATAGATGCTTTGCTTCAGATCGCCCACCATAAAGAGGTTGGTTCCCTCTTGGGAAAGGGCCCGGAAGATCAGATCTTGGGTCAGGTTGGTATCCTGAAATTCATCCACTACGATCTCATCAAAATCCTGCCGCAGTTCCAAGGCCAATTTCGTGAAAACCGGCGCATCAGGCGTGCTATCCGGCTCCACCAATAATTGAACCGTTAACTGCTCCATATCCCCATAGGTGATCCAGCCGTTCCGCCGGCGATCTTCCGCCAGTTGCTTTTTTAAGCGGTTGCAAAGATCCAGATAGGTTTTGAGCAGGCTCCCCTGCTGTTTGATCCGTTCCAGTTCTTCCGCCTCGGGCAAGGTCATTTGATTGGCAAACGCCTTCACCCGATCTTTATAATTCTTTCGTTTATGATTAAATGCCTCTTGCTCAACCGTATTTCCTTCTTTTTCGGTCAATTTCGCCCAAGAAAGGGTTCCGAATTTCAGGGACTGCACGGCCTGACGGAACTGCTCATAATCCCGCCCTTCCAAAATGGGGAACAAATTTTCGATCAGTTCCCGCTCGCCATCCACAAAATCCAAAAACTGCGGAAAAGAGGCCAGATAAGCCGATTCCCGTGCATTGGCCCGCAAGGTATCATAAGCCGCCAGCAATTCTCCCAGTTGATCCTTGAACACCCGATAAAGGCCATCATCGGCGAAACAGGCAAACAGCCCCTCCTGCGTGTGGCCATAGGGTTCCAGGCTCTTTTCGATATAACGATCAGCCATAGGCTGATCTTCCAGAAATTCCAGCCCGCTCAACAATAATTCCTTTAATTGCTGATCGTTTCGCCCGGAAACATAGCAATCCAGCAATCGCTGTTCCTCCGGGGTTGGATTCTCATATAATTGCTCTAGCAAGGCCTCGGCCCCTTGATCGGCCAATTCCTGTTGCATAGAATCTTCCAGTAGGCGGCATCGAGGATCCAGATCCAATTCTTCAAAATGGCGGGTGATCAGATCCAAGCAAATGCTATGCACCGTTCCGATCCGGGCAGAGTCTACCAATGCACTTTGGCGGATCAGATGGTCGTTTCCGCCTTCCGTGCGGATCTTTTCTTCCAATGCCCGCTTAATCTTGAGGCGCATTTCTTCGGCAGCGGCAGAGGTGAAGGTCATAATCATCATCCGATCGATCTGCCCGCCCTCTTCGCTGATATGGCGCAGGACCCGCTCCACCAAAACGGCGGTTTTTCCGCTTCCGGCGGCGGCGGAAACCAGCAAAGAATTTCCGCGGCTCTTAATGGCGTTTTCCTGCTGAGTTGTAAAAGAGATCCTCATCCTTCCTGCCCCTTTCTCCAAGCGAATCCATCCTTATCATAAAGGCGTTCCGCATCGGTTTCTTCGTTATGATGGCAACACTTATTAAAATCGCAATATTTGCAGGGATCCAACGGCCCGCCTTTCAAGGGAATTGCCTGGGTATTGCCGCTCAGAATCCCTTCGGCCGTTTCCCGGATCACTTCTTCCATATGCTCCACCATTTCCTGAACGATCTCCGGCTCATAAACCTTCACCCGGCTATCCAGATTGCCGTTCTTATTATAGCGCAGTTTGAAATAGCGACTGCCTCGCTCGGCATCCAGCCCGTCAAGAGCAACGGGATCCATACTGATCACCCCCGCCCGCCGATAAAACTCCCGAATCTTATCCGGCAATTCTTCCGGACTCACCGGTTGATTGAAGGCGGGCTGATGGGCCTCCAAATAACAACCCAGCGCCGGGCTGGGATTCTGCCACTTCCCGCTCTTAATGGCACCATAAAGGTAAATGGGCAGTTGCACCCCGGTGCGGTTGGTTACGCCCTCCATCTGGAATTCCTGCTTCCCGGTCTTATAATCGGTCACCTTTAAATAGGTGATACCTTCGGTTTCATAGGTATCCACCCGGTCGATGGAACCAATCAGCCGCACATTGCGGCCGTCTTTCAAGGGCAGTTCCACCCGGTCTAAGGAAAATTCCGCTTCCACCGGCCGATAACGGCCTTCCTTCCATTCGCCCAGAACATTCTCGGCTACTCGGCAAAGAAGCCCGGTCATCCGCTGATATAAGGCTCGGAACCGAGGGGTATCCTCCAGATCCCGCAGTTGATCTGCCAGATAATCCCGTGCCACTTGTTCTCCAAACTGTTGAATTTTATCGGGAGTATACTCTTCGTAATGATATCCCCCGGCAATCACCTGATTGGTAAGCAGTTCCAATCCGTAATGAACAAAGGTGCCAATATTGTTTTTATCAAAGGTTACCGGCTGTGTTTTTTTCAGCCCCATGGTCTGTTTCATAAAATATTGGAAGGGGCATTTTTGATAAAGCCCGATCTGGCTATAACTGAGCCAGAGCCGATCTCCAAAGATCCGGCGGATCACCGCTTCGGGCAAGCGGGGATCTTCCTTCACTGCAGGGGGCAAGGTTTCTTGCAATTCTGCCAGAATGGGTTTCTGCAAAGCCGGTTCCCAACTCATCAGTTCCCGGGCCCCGCCACGGGTTACGGCGAAATCATAAAAATCCATATCGGCCCGGCGCACCAACGGTGGCTGAATCAACTCCTTCAACCGACCGATATAGGGAGAAGCCAGTTTAGGCGTACCATCCGCTTCAAAGGCGCTATAACTGAAGGTGATCCCATCGGGAGCCGAAAACAGTGCACTATAGAGCCGATGGCGGCCTTGCAGAAGGTTCTGTTGCAGAGTAGCGTTGCAGGGCAACTGATGTTCATTAAACAGCCGCCGCTCCCGCTCCCCGATTAGCCCGCTATCGGCCACAGGCATCGGCAAAAGGCCCTGATTGGCCCCCACCACGTAAAGTTCCCGCACATTTTCCAGCCGAGAATGAGCCACCGTTCCCAAAGTGACCGCATCGGTGGTGGGCGGCGCCACATTCAGTGCCAGTTCTTCCCCGCAAAGACCGATCAATTCCTGCATCGTGTAAAGAGAAAGGGGGTGGTCACCGAAAACGCTATAGATATCATCTAAAATATCCATCATCGCACTATAGATCTGCTGATATTCCCGGCTTTTTCGCCGCAAAGCGGCGCTTTCCAAGGAATTTTGCGCCGATTGTTTCAACACGCCTTCTGCCCGGGCGATCATCTGTTCTTCCACCCGGAAGGCCTTTAGGAGTTCATAAATTCCCTGAGCCAATGCCTTGCCGGTTCCCGGCTTACAAGTTTCCCGGAAGGCCAATAGCGGCCCACGGATCCGATTGCGCAGGCCATTCAGTTCCGCCAATAATTCCTCATCACCCGGAACTTTTTTATCCATTCCCCGGGGATTTTGGGTCCAATCCGCATCCCGCACCCAACGCTCGCCGCTGATCTTCCAAACCTGAGTATAGTTTTCCAACCGGCTCACCAGATCCCGGTCTTCATTGCAAAGATCTGTGCGCAAAAAGGCCAGTACGTCTTCCCGTTGGAAATACCGATCCGGGCGGATCATCTGCAACGCATTTTGCACAAACGCAAAAAGGGGTTTGCTCAAAGAAGGCCGCCCTTCATCCACAAACAGGGGCACCCCATATTTTTCAAACACGCTTTCCGCCACCGGCCCATAAGGCTCCAAAGAACCGGCAATCAGAGCGAAATCCCGATAACGTGCGCCTGCACGCACCTTGCGGGCAATATCCACCGCCACCATTCCCAATTCTTCCCGGATATTCCGCCCTTCCATCATGCGGATATGTTCGGCCGCAGGCGGCTGTTCGGCGGGAGCATTTTCCGCCATAAACCATTGCTCCAAAAAAGCAAGATCTTTCGGCAAATTTCGCTTGGAGGGCCCGGAAAGCACCTGCGTTTTAAAAGAGGCCCCCGCCTCTTGGGCCAATCGTTGCAAATGCCATAGTTCCCGTTTGGCAGGCTCAAAGCAGAGGGCCGGATCCTCGGGATCCAGCAATAAGGTGCCCATCACACGGGGACTTTGGGCAAAGGCAACCTTCAAAAGTTCCCGTTGGGCCCCGGTGAACCCAAAAAAACCATCGATCACCAATGGCCGATCCCGGAAAAATCCATTTTCCCGGGCCAGATCCGTGGCAACCCGCAAATCTTCGCCGGCAGAACGCTGATCTTCGTTCAGTGCGTTCTGATAGGCCTGATAAAGCAAAAAAAGATCCTGATATTTCACCACCCAATCCGGCCGGTTCTTTTCTTTCAATAAAGGTAAAACCGCCTCTTCCGTTAAGCCGGAAAGGGAAAGTTCCGAAAAAGCATCCGCCAGCCGGGACACAAAGCCCATACTCACCCGGGCTTTTCGGTAATAATGCAATTTTTGCCGATTTTCCTGCAGGATCCGATAGATCAACGCCGTTTGGCGGGGCTTGCTCATATAGGTGCCCGCCACTCCGCCGAATTGCCGGAAGATCACATTGCAAAGCCGGCGGAAAGAAACCACCTCCACCCCTTGCAAACCTTCCCGGCCCAATTGCCGCTCCAGCGCCATAGAACTTTGCTCCGGCACCAAAAAGCAGACTTGCGGATATTCCTTTGCCCACATAACAGCCTGCCGGATCGATTCAGTTGTTTTGCCCACGCCACTGCGGCCCACATTCCAAGTAATCATCGGCGTCCTCCAAAATTCATACTATCTCTATTATAAAGAAAAACTGCGTATTTCGCAATATTCATTTTTTCTTACACAATAAAAGTAACCCATCGAATTCGA
>JAZNEH010000142.1:0-13131 GCA_045588515.1 Eubacteriales bacterium | reverse complement strand
GAAACGGGCGGCAGGGATTTTCACTTGAACATCACGGATCAAGCGAACAATACTGAAAAGCCCCAAAGAAACCACTAGTTTCCGGTTGGCATTATCGCATAAGCCATCATAGAACCGATTGCTGACACATTCCGGTAACGTGAGCGAATCCGTTTCGGAACAGCAACAGTTGCAAGAAGGATTCACAATTCTGGTATTCAAAACAATGGGTTCCACCACTTCCACTTCGGCAATGGGCAGGTTCCGCTCTAAGGTTCCTCGAGAAGAGAAGGTGGAGGTGTTTCCTTCGCTTCCGTAGAGGATCACTTTCTTATTATAGAATGATAATCCTTCTACAATGGAAGGGCGGGAAGCGCCGGTGAATACTTCGAAATCTGTTTTAAAGTAGAAGGTGAGGTCCACACCATAGAATCCTTTGTTAAAAGGAACTTCTTCCAAACTTACCGCCGTCCAAATTAATTCGCTTCTGCGTGCACGAACATTCACTGCGTTGTCAATCAACGTCTGATCCGCCGCACTTAAGTAAACCCGCATATCAGTTAAGCAATCTTTATCTTTGCATGTGTCATAGATTTTTTGCAGGCTTGCGCAAACCTCTTCGTTATAGTTTTGCACTTCATAGTTGCAGTTATCATTTGTATCCATCGAGATCCTCCTTATAGGTATTCTACCATATTTTATGCAAGCGATTTAAAATCGTGAAAATTTATTGAAAATAACTGAATTCTATGCTATACTTTTTTCATAACATTTTAAGGATGAAAAATTATGAGGAAAATAATTGCAGTTTTATCCATAATGGTAATTTTGCTGGGATTCAACGGATGCAGTCCTTCGGTTTCTTCGAATGAAATGGAGAAAACTATTGATCAATTTATGGATGCATTGAAAATCTATGACCGTGAGGCGATGACCGGTTATTTGGATGAATTCCCGGATAGCAGTGACTATGTGTATTTGGATGATATCTATAACGATGAAGGTTATATGGAACTCTATCGGCTAACCTTTGGCGGATTAGAATATAGTATTGAAGATGTTAACAAAAATGCTTTAACGATTCAGTGCACCAACACCGATATTCAAAATCTTTATAATAATGTAACCACAATGGTTATGCAAATGGCTATTTCGGATGAAACTTTGCAGAAAAAACTGGATGAGGATGAAGAAAACGGGATTGTTTTGGTGCGTGAACTGATGTTGAGTTTGGCGCGGGAGAATAAAAACTTGCAACGTTCCACTAATACCTATACGATATCTTTTGAAAAAGCGAACGGCAAGGTGAAACTAATTTGCGATGATGAACTACGAACCCTAATGACCGGGCGGTTTTTCTTGGCTAAAAATATGCGGATCTCCGATTTGGAAGATTAAATTTGAAACAAACTGACGACTATAGATTTAAAGGAGAATAGAAATGAGCGAAATGACGAAAGAACAAAATCATGGTCCCGAAATGATGCAGGACCGTTTGTTAAAAAAGAGAAAGATTCTTGCTTTTGGCAAAATTGATGAAAAGAAAGCAGAACAGATCATTGCTTCTATGCTTTGGCTGAACGAAGAAAACAATGAATCAATCAACCTTCTAATTGATTCAGAAGGTGGGAATGAAACAGATATTTTGGCGATCTACGATATGATGAAGCATTTGGATTGCTCCGTTGAAACCCGCTGCATCGGGAAAGCCCATGGTCTTTCTGCATTGTTGCTGGCCGGCGGAACAAAAGGGATGCGAAAGGCATATCCAAACAGCGAAGTAATGTTGGAACAAGTGAATCGAGGCCGCACTTTTGGGCAGGCAAGCGATATTGAACTGGAAACAGACCATCTGCTTGCTTTGAAAAAGAGAATTATTGAGATCTTAGCAAAAGAAACAGGCAATTTACAAGAAAGAATTGCCGCTGATATGGAACGTAAATATTGGCTGTTTGCCGAAGATGCAAAGGCCTATGGTTTAGTTGATGAACTGATTTGATGTGGTTTAAGAATAAGAAAAAAGACTGGATCCGGGCCGTCGGAATTGCCATTTTTCTCGCGGTCGGGATCTTGTCCTATTTATATACAGAAGGGTATTTCGCGCCGAATTTGCCCCAGGGAACCAATGAAATACATTTTATTGATTGCGGCCAGGGGGATAGTACTCTGGTTCTTTCGGATGGAATCGTTACTTTGGTTGATGCTTCAACGAAGGAAGAAGGGGAGAACGTATCTGCCTATCTTCATCATTTAGGCGTTGAAAAAATCGATCATTTTTGGATCAGCCATCCCCACGAAGATCATATGGGCGGTGCGGAGCAAATATTGGATGAATTTCAGGTTGAAACAATCTATCTGAAAGTTCCCACCAAAGGAACGGAACCCACAGCTAAGTTTTATCTGGATTTTTTATCAAAAGTTCAAAAACAGGGCAAAAAAATTCATCCCGTAAGCAATTCCGAAGAGATCTCTGCAGGCTCCTTTTCATTTAAAGTGTTAGGGCCGGTGGAGGATTACGACGACTTGAATAATCAATCGATCGTTATGCGGGGGCAATGCGGGAAAACCTCAATTCTTTTCACCGGTGATCAAGAGAATTCTGCGGAAAAAGACCTGTTAAATACATATGGACCGCTTCTTAATAGTACAATTTTAAAGGTGGGCCACCATGGGAGCAATGGTTCTTCTTCCAAAGCGTTTTTAGAGGCCATTGATGCGGATTATGGGGTTATTTCCTGTGGAGAAGGGAATAGTTATGGCCATCCCCATCAAGAAACATTGGATCGATTGGCAGAACTAGGCACCGAAGTTTTTCGAACGGACGAGGATGGAACGATTGTGCTTTCGATTGAAGAAGATGGCATTCATCTAAAGGAGGCCGTATAAATGCATTATAGCGTGGAGCGAATCGATGGTGATATCATTCTTTTAATCGGCGATGATCACCGTAAAATCACACTAAATCGGGCTGATTTTTCCGTTATTTTAAAAGAAGGGGATATTCTGCTAGAAGAAAGCGGGCGCTGGCAACTTGATTCCGACGAAACAGATCGTCGCCGCGCAGAAGTACGCTCCTTGCTGGATAGTTTGCTGGAAGAATGAATTTTCAGGAACATTTAAAAAAATTAGCGGATCCGAATTATCGGCTTTTTCAGTTGAAACTTTTGCCAACATTGAATCCCGACACTGTGTTGGGGGTTCGCACGCCTGCATTACGCCGGCTGGCAAGGGAAAATGCCGGGGCGGAAGCGGCAACTACATTTTTGAATACATTACCCCATTTTTATTTTGATGAGAATAATCTTCACGGCGCTTTGATTGAATATGGGGATTATTCTTTTGCTGAAACTATAGTGTGGATAGAAAAATTTTTGCCGTATATCGATAATTGGGCAACCTGCGATCAGTTTATTCCTTCAATTTTTAAAAAAGAGCCGGAATCTCTTCAAATGTATATAAAACGCTGGTTGAAGAGTGAAAGACCATATACGATCCGGTTCGCCTTAAACTGTTTGATGAAAAATCTTGGACCGTTGAGCCGAGGCATTGATTGGTATACTGAAATTGCGCAGATTAAAAGTGATCATTACTATGTGAAAATGGGAATTGCTTGGCTTTATAGTGTTGCCTTGGCAGAAGATTGGGAAAGAGCCTATGCCGTTTTTAAAAATGGTTTGGATGATTCTTGGATTTTTCGGAAGGCTATTCAAAAAGGTTGCGAAAGTTATCGTTTAACAGCGGAACAAAAAGCAATGCTACGGCAATTAAAATGAGGTTAATATGAAAGTACTGAATTTCGGATCATTGAATATTGATCACGTTTATCGGGTTTCCCGCTTTTTGAAACCCGGTGAAACATTGCGTGCAGAAAACTATGCCAAAAATACCGGTGGTAAAGGATTAAACCAGTCAATAGCCTTAGCAAGAGCAGGGGTTGAAGTTTATCACGCCGGTATGATTGGTGAGGATGGCATTTTCCTGAAAGAACTTTTGGAACAGGAAGGGGTTCATACAGATTTTATAAAGATTGCTGATGCGCCACCGGCCACGCTGTGATCCAGGTGGACGATGCCGGACAAAACTGTATATTGGTGGAGCCCGGAACGAATGGGATGATTGAAAAATCGTTTGTGGATGCAGTTTTCTCGGCTTTTGATGAAAGTGATTATGCTATTTTTCAAAATGAATTGAATGGTATTAAAGATCTGTTGCTTGCTGCTAAAAATGCTGGAATGAAAACGATTCTGAATCCATCTCCGATTAATGAAAACCTGCTTTGTTCCGATCTTAGCAATGTTGATTTCTTCATTTTAAATGAACACGAAGGTGAAGCCCTTAGCGGCGAAAAGGATCCGGAAAAGATTTTGAATGAATTAAATCTCCATTATCCTGCCGCTGGCGTCATTTTGACTCTCGGTGTTCAAGGGGCTTATTTTAGTGATGCTAAAATCCGTGTGTTTCAGCCGTCTTATCCTGTGAAGGTTGTGGATACCACTGCAGCCGGCGATACATTTACAGGGTATTTCTTTGCTTCTTTATTGCAAGGGTATTCTTCAGCCGAATCTTTAAAAAAAGCAGCAAGAGCTTCTTCGGTTGCAGTTAGTCGTTCCGGGGCGGCTGCATCTATTCCTTATCTTAATGAACTATAAAAATGAACTGAACTCCATTATATGGGGTTCAGTTCTTTTTTTCTTTTTTGGGAGAAATGCCGAAATGTTGCTTATAGGCCCGATAAAATGTGGAATAATCTTGAAATCCACACTCGGAATAAACCTTGGTTGGCGTTTCGCCATCTAGGATCTGTGTTCGTGCCTTGAAAAGCCGTTTAACGGTGATATATTCCCAAACGCTAGATCCGGTTGCTTGGCGAAAAATACGGTTAAGATGGGTTTTGCTGATATAGAACTTTTCGCAAAGAAGATCCAATGATAAAGGTTCGCTCAAGTGTTGATTGATATATTGTAGAATAACGGCAGAGCGATCCAACGGTGTTTCTTCTTGCGTGCTTTTTAAAATTGAAAAACATTCTTTCAAGTCATTAAGCAAAGGGAGCAGATAGAATAATTTTTCCTGATCCGTTTCCATATGGCACATTCGCTCTAGATAGATCTGCCATTGATTATTGGGGAATGTTGAGAAACGGTAGAGATTAAATTGCCCCAAGGTGCGATCGTTAAAGGCGGATAATAATTTTTCGTCAGGATCTAATTTTTTCAGAATAGCAGGATCAAAATTTAAAACATAACGTTCGTAACGAGCATCGGAACGCAATACCAGGTGGTGTGATTCGCCGGTACGCATTAAAATCAAATCGCCTCGTTGCAGATGGTAGCGGTTTCCTTCCACCATATAGTCGGCATCCCCGGAGATAATAAAAAGGATCTCATTGTTTTTATGGGCGTGCATAGTAAAGGAATATTGCTGTGGTTTTTCTTTTACGGCTCTGTTGATATTGATTGTCTTTTCGCTCATTCGCCTCACCTCAATATGATTATAGACTAAAATGGTTATAATTGCAATTAAAAAACGAATTTATTTGCTATTGATTTTAAAAATAGACTTGATAATTAATATATACTATATTTATGAGGTGTTGCTATGAAGATTTATGCTTTCGCCGACGAGGCCAGTCCGATGATTGATGGCCAGATCGTGGCAATGAAACGCAATGAACTGTTGGGCCTTGAAATCCGCAATGTGGATCAAGTAAATGTTTCAAAAATCACTTTAGAAAAAGCATATGAAGTGAAGCAAAAAATGGATGCCAACGGTCTTGCGGTTTGGTCCATTGGTTCTCCCATCGGAAAAATCAAAACCGACGATGATTTTGAAGCGCATCTGGATGAATTTAAACATACTTTAGAGATTGCTGATATTTTGAATGCAGAAAATGTCCGCCTCTTTTCTTTCTACCTGCCCAAAGGAAGTAATTTTGATGATTATAAAGGTTACGCCTTGGAACGGATGACTCGCTTTGTTGAGATTGCAAAAGGAAGTTCTGTTACTTTGTGCCATGAAAATGAAAAAGGGATCTATGGTGATATTGCCCGCCGTTGCGTTGAAATCCATAAAGCGTTGCCTGAGATCAAGGCTGTGTTTGACCCCGCCAATTTTGTGCAATGCGGTCAGGATACGTTGGAAGCATGGGAAATGCTGAAACCTTATGTGAAATATATGCACATTAAGGATGCTTTGCCCGACGGAAAAGTGGTTCCAGCAGGTGAAGGAGCAGGGAACATTCCTCAATTGCTGAAAAAATACCGTGAAATCGGCGGGGAGTGTTTAACTCTGGAACCTCACCTGAAGGTGTTTGACGGTTTGAAAGCTCTGGAAAACGAGGATAACACCAGCGTGGTAGGACAATTTGTATATCCCAGTAATGATGCGGCTTTTGATGCCGCTTGTGAAGCATTAAAAAGTGTTTTATAAAAGGAGAAGTTCACTATGAAAATCGGTGCACAGATGTATACCATTCGCGAATTTTGTAAAACCCCCGAGGATACGATTAAATCCTTGGAAAAACTTGCAGAGATCGGCTACGATGCCGTTCACTATTCTGGCTGCGGTCCTATGGTCCTAAACTGTTGCGGGAAACTTGTGATCGATTAGGTATTAAGATCGCCATCACTCATAATCCCATTGACCGTATTATCAATGATACGGATGCTTTGATTCATGAACATGATATCCTTGGTTGCGATTGTATCGGTTTGGGTGGTGTTCCTAAAGAAGTTCGCAATAATGGAGCAGCAACTGATGAATTTATGTATTCTTTAAGCGATGCAATTCATAAGATCAATGCCGCAGGCAAAAAATTTAATTATCATAACCACGCTTTTGAATTTAATATGGTGGATGGTCAGCGGCTGATGGATCGGATCATTAGTCATTACGATGCCTCACTTATGGGCATTACCTTGGATACATATTGGGTGCATCAGGGTGGCGCTGATATTTATCAATGGATTGATAAATTGGCCGGTCGATTGGATTATATTCACGTGAAGGACCAGATTTTGGAGGAAGATAATAAAACGGCAAAAATGGCTCCGATCGGCGATGGGAATATGAATTATCCCGGTATCTTTGCAGCTCTGGATAAGGCGGGCTGCAAATATGCTTTCGTTGAGCAGGATCATTGCTATGATCAGGATCCATTTGAATGTCTTGCTCGCAGCTTGAACTATGCTAAGAAATTAGGTTATTGATGGTGGAGGATAAAATAATGAGTAAAATTAAAATTGGTATTATCGGTATTGGTAATATGGGTACCACCCACAGCAAAAATATTATGGAAGGCAAATGCCCGGATTTAGAATTAGTTGCAGTTGCGGACCTGAAGGAAGACCGCTTGGCTTGGATGGAAGAAACCTATCCTCAGGTAAAACGCTTTAAATCTGCCGAAGAAATGCTGGATAGCGGTTTGCTAGATGCTTGCCTGATGGCTGTTCCTCACTATGACCATCCCCGTTATGCAATGGAATGTTTCAAACGGCATATCCACGTAATGGTGGAAAAACCTGCCGGCGTATATACTAAGCAGGTAAAAGAAATGAATGAGGCTGCAAAAAAAGAGCGATGTTGTGTTCGGTATGATGTTTAATCAACGTACCAATCCTATGTACATTAAAATGCGCGAATTGATCCAGAGCGGTGAATTAGGCGCCATTCGCAGAACCAACTGGATTATTACCAACTGGTTCCGTTCTCAGCAGTATTATGATAGCGGTGCCTGGCGTGCTACTTGGAGCGGCGAAGGCGGGGGTGTTCTTTTGAACCAATGTCCTCATAATTTAGATCTATGGCAATGGATCTGCGGGATGCCGTCGGAGATCACTGCCTTTTGTGACGTGGCCAAGTACCACAATATTGAGGTGGAGGATGACGTTACCATCTTTGCTCGCTATCCCAATGGTGCAACCGGATCCTTTATTACGACCACCGGTGAATACCCGGGAACCAACCGTTTGGAAATTTCCGGCACCAAGGGTAAGATCGTTTTGGAAAATAAGACCCTTAAATTCTGGAAGCTTCCGGTTTCGGAAGAGGTTCTGCGATATGAAAAGGGTAAGAATTCCAGCAAAGTTGAACCGGAATATACCGAGTATTTGCCTGATCATTCCGGTGCCGGTCATTTGGGTATTTTGCAGAATTTTGCCAATGCCGTTTTAACGGGGGAACGATTGCTGTCTCCCGGTTTCGACGGAATCAACGAGCTGATGATCTCCAATGCCGCTTATCTTTCCCAATGGAAAGGGAACAGCGCTGTAACTTTACCCTTTGATTTTGAAGAATTTGATGCTTATTTGAAGGATAAACAATCTCAATCTTCTGTGAAGGAACAGCAGGACGCTGAGATCAACACACAGTATAAAAAACGATGGGAAACCAATTGGTGATTAATATGAAAAAGATTGAATTTGGCTTAGATGGCCATAAAATTTTGCAGATTCCGAATATTTCTCATAAGCAAATGATGGCTTATGTGGTGTTTACCCCCAATCATAAAGCGATTGTTATTGATGTTGGTCTTGAGGTTAACGTGGACTATATGATTGAGCGTATTCGCGAAAACAACTGCAGTGAAGTGGAATTATTATTTATAACTCACGCTCACTGCGATCATTTCAACGGTATCTACCGATTTGCCGAGAAAATGAATATCAAAAAACTTTGCTATCAATTTCCGCCCTACGAGTGGCTTAAGTCTGCTGAGCCGGGTAGTGCACCTTATACGGAGCAGTTTGAGGCCTGGGAAAAGGGCTATGAAGGGCAGGTGCTTACTCCCAAGACCGGCGATAACTATGAGGTCGACGGTCTCAAGATCCATGTTTTGAAGGATTGCAGCGATTATTTAGAGATGGGGGACGAGAACCCCATTAACGATACTTCTACCGTGATCCGTCTGGAGTTCCCCAATGGGAAAACCGGTTTATTCCTTGGGGATCTTGGCTGGATCAGCGGAGCGGTTTTAGAAAAAATGTACGGCTCTGAACTGAAATCTGATATTGTTCAGATGGCCCATCACGGCCAAAACGGCGTAAATAAATCAACATATCGTTTGATTGCTCCCGAGGTTTGTCTTTGGCCGACTCCGGACTGGCTATGGACCAACAACTATCATAACAGCGGCTACAATAAAGGGCATTTTAAAACCTTGATCGTGCGTCGTTGGATACGCGAACTCGGGGTTAAGCTTTATGGAAATCAAAAAGATGGGGAAGTGTGGGTGATATAAATGTATTTAGGGAGAATTAACCTAAAAACGAATTTAACTTATTAAAAAATGATGGGACCCCTTTGCACATAGAGGCCAATCCCTTAAACGGAGAGGCTCTGCGTTTCAATTGGAATGATCTATTAAATGAGCCGGTTGAGATGGTGTTCTCCTTTGAGGAAAGAATATTTGTTGATAGTATCGCTGTTCGCATGGCTGAAAAAAGTGATGTTGAGCGTATTTTATTGATAGATGCCGTTAGCGGTGATGTGTTGAAAGAATATCACGGTGAAACCGACCACCCCATTACTGAGAAGGAATTGCTGTTCGCAGTGGGTGATTATCCCCAAAAACTAAAATTGCGCTTTTATGCGTATTTTGCCAATATCAATATCGAAGCCGTGGATATTTATGGCGGAATATTGGAAGATCACCCGTTATATCCAACTCCTCAAAGCGTGGAGCAAGGGGAAGGAGTGCGGCCGTGTGAGCAATTTAAAAAAGTAGTGGTGCGTACTGGAGTCGCTACCTCTGCTGCGGAAATTTTGGCAGAAAAATGGTATGAAACAACGGGCCTTACTCTGGAGTTTGCTTCAGAAGGGGACATTATTCTGGAAGAAGACACAGCAGTTCCTGCAAACGGTTATACACTTTCTGTGAATGACAGCATTCGAATCTCCGCATCCGATCTACGTGGGTTCGTTCAGGGTGTTGAAACCTTGATCAAATTGGTGAATAATCAAAATGTTCCGATTACCACTGTCAAGGATAATCCCTTTATGCCGTTCCGCGGCGTACATCTGTATATTCCTTCGGAAGAACAAATTCCCTTCTTTTGCCGTTTGGTGAAATACGTCCTTTCGCCGATGGGCTATAACCATATTATTATGGAATTGGCGGGTGCAATGCCTTATGAAACGCACCCCGAGATCAACAAGGCATTTGAAGAAGGCGTTGAAAAGGGGAATAAAGGTATTTGGCCACCTTTCCCTCATGGTACGGTTGGCGAAGGAAAAACCGTCAGCAAAGAGTCCATCCGTAAGTACCTAGCGTATACACGCCGTTTTGGGATTGAAATCATCCCCGAAGTGCAAAGCTTAGGCCATGTGCAATTTATGACCATTGCGCACCCTGAGATCGCTGAACGGTCAGAAAAACTCCAGTCGGAGAAGGTCGATGCTCTATTCGACGATGTACCACCCAGCGAGTTTTATGCTCATTGCTATTGTCCGTCTAATGAAAAAAGTTATGAAATTCTCTTTGATCTGTTAGGGGAAATCATCGACCTATTCCAGCCTAAGGAATACGTACATATGGGGCACGATGAGGTTTATATGTTCAAATTAGGCAAAGGGAAATCGAACGGCCTTTGCCCGATTTGTAAAAACAAAAACTCCGCTGAGTTGTATGCGAGCGACGTAAATAAGATCTATTCCTATTTAAAAGAAAAAGGCCTGAAAATGATGATCTGGTCCGATATGGTCAATCCTATCACTCGTTCTAAGTATAGCACTTGTGATGCAATTGATATGATTCCAAAAGATATTGTGATGATGGATTTTATCTGGTATTTCCATATTCCCGATGATATTGAAGATGGTCTTTTGGAAAAGGATTTCCGATTGATCTATGGAAATATGTATTCCAGTCACTTCCCTCGCTACGAAAAACGAATTCGTAAAGAAGGCGTATTTGGCGGGGAAGTTTCGGCGTGGGCGCCAACGAATGAATATCGTTTGGGTCGAGAAGGGAAGATCTACGATTTTCTTTATACAGCTGAAATGCTTTGGAGCGATACTTATAGAGAAGGTTTGCGCCGTTCCTATAATCATATTATCAGTAAGATGATTCCTTCTTTGCGGGAACATCTGGGTGATGTTGAATATCCTTCCTTACATTGTGCTTCTAAAATGATCTACAATGGAGAAACTGTAGAACTTCCTCAATTGAATGTGAGCGCCAAATGCGATAGCATTGTATTCACCCACACCTATTTAAAACCCCATTTCCATATCGCATGGGTTCCCTTGGATGTTGTGGGAAATTACATTGTGGCTTATGAAGACGGAACTGAGGAAAAAGTGGAATTGACCTTCGATGGAACGATCGGTTATTATGGCCGTCGCAATAATGAACCGTTAAAGTCTAAGTATTATCGCCATAATGGTTACTACGGCACCTACTTTACCGATGATGTACTGGGCAAATTGCCGGATGGATCAACGGAAACCCTCTATCGCTATGAATGGCTGAATCCCAATCCTGATAAAACGATTGCCTATATCCGCAGAGAAGGCGAAAATATTTACACCGCATCAGTGGAAGTCTATAAAAAATAATACAAAGGACCGGAGAATTATTCTTCGGTCCTTTGCATATTTCATAACCGATGCTCATAAGTTGTTCTAAGATAGGATGAATAACGCTAAACGGAGGAATGGTTATGACCCAAACAAGTATCTATCAAGATATTGCGGAGCGAACAGGCGGATCGATTTATGTAGGGGTAGTGGGTCCGGTTCGTACCGGCAAATCTACCTTTATTAAAAAATTTATGGAAAATTTGGTAATCCCCAACATTCAAAATGAATATAAGCGGGATCGAGCCATAGATGAACTGCCCCAATCTGCCGCCGGCAAAACCATTATGACAACGGAACCCAAATTTATTCCGGATGAGGCGGTGGAGATCGAAATGGAAGATCACACCCGTTTTCAAGTGCGTTTGATTGATTGCGTTGGATATGTGGTAGACGGTGCTATCGGTCAGATGGAAGATGGAGAAGCACGAATGGTGGAAACGCCATGGAGTGATGATAAAATGGAGTTTCAAACTGCAGCCGAAATCGGAACGCGCAAAGTTATTTGTGAACATTCAACGATTGGCTTGGTTATTACAACCGATGGTAGCATTGGGGAAATATCCCGGGACGACTACATAGAAGCGGAAGGACGAATCATTAAAGAACTCAAACAAATGAATAAGCCCTTCGTTGTTTTGGTGAACTCTATGTTTCCGGAAAGTGAAAGTGCAAAAGCACTTCAAGAACGCTTGTGTAGCGAATATGATGTGCCGGTAACCACCGTGAATTGCCTGGAACTGGATCGGGAAAAGATCATTTCGATTATGCAGATGGTTTTGCAAGAATTCCCTATTAAAGAAATTGAGGTTAATTTGCCTAGTTGGGTGGACGGCTTAGAAACGGATCATTGGCTCAAAAAAGAGGTTTATTCCGATATTTTAAATTCCGCCAAGTCCATTGATCGGGTACGAGCTGTAAAACGAATGGCGTTAAATTTGGCCGAAGGGGATAAAATGTCCCGTTGCGAGATTAACGGCATCGATTTGGGTGAAGGGAAAGCCGGCTTAAAAGTAGAACTAAATTCAGATCTCTACTATCAAATCTTAAGTGAAGCGGCCGGCGTTCAAATTCAAAACGACGGTGAATTAGTTTCTTTGATTAAACGGTTATCTGCTGCCGATTCTGCTTATGAAAAGGTGAAAGATGCCTTTGCGGAGGCGCAATCGAAGGGTTATGGCATTGTTTTCCCAACTGTAGATGAAATGAAGTTGGGTGAGCCGCAAATCTTTAAGCAGGGTGGCCGTTTTGGTGTGAAACTTTCGGCTGAGGCTCCTTCTTATCATATTATTCAAGCGAATATCCAAACTGAAATTTCCCCTATTGTGGGTAGTGAGAAGCAATCGGAAGAATTGATTCGCTATCTTTTGCAGGATTTTGAAGAAGATCCGGCTAAATTATGGGATTCCAATATTTTTGGTAAATCGGTTTATGATCTTGTAAATGAGGGGTTGCAAAATAAACTTTCTCGGATGCCTGATGATGCACGTTACAAACTGCAGGAAACCTTGGCAAAGATTATCAACGAAGGAAGCGTTGGCTTGATTTGTATTATTTTATAAAACGAAACCCGCC
>JAZNEH010000141.1:0-11664 GCA_045588515.1 Eubacteriales bacterium | reverse complement strand
TTCTACAACATTTCAAATGCTGTAAGAACACTCGCCATGGTCCGAGTGACAGGACTTGAACCTGCGGCCTCTTGACCCCCAGTCAAGCGCGCTACCACCTGCGCCACACCCGGATTTGTTTTGAACGCTCATATATGTTAGCATACCGGGCAAGATTTGTCAACAAGTTTTTTCAAAAAAACTTAAATTTATTTGGATTTGGCGGTCTGCGATCAACTGGTTGGGAGCAACGATACAATCGATTGCCAGCATTCGCACCCCGGCTTCTGCGGCGGCCCTTAAAGCCTTGCCGAATGCAGGGTCTGTTTCGTCGTTTGGGATTAGTGTTGAAACGCCTTTCATCTGAATAATAAACAGTGCCATAGCCTCATCGCCTTGGGCAATTGCATCCGCTAATTCTCTTAAATGGCGAGTGCCCCGTTCTGTTGGCGCATCAGGGAATTTGGCGATTCCGTGTTGCTCCAATGTTACGCCCTTCACCTCGATCCAGCAGCGCTTTTCACCCATTTCGGCGCAAAAATCGAAGCGGGAATTGCCTTTCTTCACTTCCCTGCGAAACACGGTTCCTTCGGGGAAAAGGCCGCTTTTAGGCAACCATTCGGCGGCCACCTGATTGGGGGCCTGGCTATCGATATTCACCCATTCTTCGCCCTTTTTCACGCTAATGAGGTCATAGGCGGTTTTGCGCGTGGGATTATCGCTTTTCTCCAGCCAAACGGTTACGCCGGGGCGCAATAATTCCTTGCATCGGCCGGTGTTTTTTACGTAGCAGATCTCAATTTTTCCATCCAGTTCCACTTGAGCGATAAACCGATTGGGGCGGGCGATAAATATTCCTTTTTTCATCATATGATAGTTCATAATCATATTTTATCATTTTGATCATTAAAAGAAAAGAATAAATTTCTATATTTACTTTACTTTTAAATTTATCGTGATAAAATGTAGTTAATAATTTAAAAATTGGAGGAAAAGTGTATGTTAAAAGCAGGCTTTTCAAGATTAGACGTTACTCCGCCTTTTGGTGCTGATCTTTCCGGCTATTTTCACCGTCGGCTCGCTAACGATATTTTAGATCCGATCTATTTGAATGCTGTGGCGGTTTCCAACGATACGGATACCCTTGTGCTGATGGCTTTGGATTTCATTGGGATTCGCAGAAACTATATTGAAAAGATCAAGGCAGAAATCGCTTCCCGCACAGGCCTGCCAGAGAAAAATATATTGATCGCCGCTTTACATCAACATACATCCTGCTGCTTGGCAGACGATCGGGATACCCGCCTGCGGGATCAGCAGTATATCGACGTTTTGCTGCGGCGGTTTGGGGATGCGGCTTTGCTGGCTATTGCCGATCTGAAACCTGCCGAAGTGGGAACCGCCGCTCTGGATGTGGCGGAGCCCATCGCCTTTGTGCGCCGCTATTTTGGAGATGACGGCTTAGTTTATACCAATCCGGGCAGTAAGATCAAGGTGGTTTCCCGGTGCGCTGAAGCCGATAACACTATGCGATTGATTCGTTTTTGTCGAGAGGGTGTAAAGGATATTGCCTTGATAAACTTTTCAACCCATCCCGACGTGATTGGCGGCGAGGCTCTTTCGGCTGATTGGCCCGGATTTGTTCGGAAATATGTAGAGGAGGATCTGCCGGAAGTTTCCAGCATCTTTTTCACCGGTTGCCAAGGGGATAGTAATCATTATGATTTCTTCAAGCCCAAAGAAGAGCGCTTGAAGGGCACCCGCTATGAGCATAGCGCCTATATGGGCCGTACCGTGGCCGATGCGGTGGTGAAAGCCTGGGATCATACAGAAACCCAGGAAAGCGATCAGATCTTTGCAGAAGAAACGATTCTCTATAACAAGACCAACACGGAAGGCATCGATGATTACGATCAATATAAGGCCTGGTATGATGATTATGAGGCCGGAAAATTAGATTATAAGCCCCATATCACAGAATTGGCCTATGCCCGGCGGGTTATCAATCTGCGGGAGTCTGCTATTTTCCGGCCGGTTCCTTTAACGATAATGGGCTTTGGAAACGTGACTTTTGTGGGCTTTGGTGGTGAAGCCTTCACGGCTTACGGAGAGGCGATGCGGAAACTGGTGCCTGAAAAATTCGTGGTTTGTGCCGTATGTGCCAATGGCTATGAAGGCTATCTGCCCACAGAGGAAGCCTTTGCCCAAGGCGGATATGAAGCAAAAAGTTCTCTGTTTACTCCCACTTTGGAAGCGGAGATCCTTGCCGCCGCCAAAACCATCATTGAAAAAATGTAACAAAAATGAGCCTGTATACTGGGCTCATTTTTTTCACACTTTTTTCACATATATGTCTTTATTTTATTTTATAGTTATGATATAATAAACTGAATAATAATGTGGAGAAGTATAGGCTATGGTAATTTTAGGAATCGATCCCGGCTATGCCACTGTGGGATACGGGGTAATTGAATATCATCGGGGCCGATTCCGGGTCATAGATTATGGTGCGGTTACTTCTCCGGCGGGAATGGATTTTCCCAGCCGATTGCAAATTATCTATGAAGGGATCTGCGAACTTTGTGATCGTTATCATCCCGATTGTATGTCGGTGGAAGAACTGTTTTTTAATACCAATATCACCACCGGGATCCAAGTGGGCCATGCCCGTGGCGTGATTCTGCTGGCCGGCCATCAAAAGGGGGTTCAATTCTATGAATATACGCCCCTGCAGGTGAAGCAAAGCGTGGTGGGCTACGGCCGTGCCGAAAAACACCAGGTGATGGAAATGACCCGCCAGCTTTTGGGGCTGGAGCGCATTCCCCGGCCGGATGATGCGGCGGATGCGCTGGCTTTGGCGATCTGCCATGCGCATAGTGCAAAATCAAATTTAAGGTGGTAGAACCATGATTTCAACGTTAAACGGAAAAATTTTAGAAAAAGGCGGCGATTACGTGCTGATCGAGTGCGGCGGCGTGGGCTTTTCCGCCCTGATGTCCCGCTATAGTTTGGATCAATTGCCTGCACCCGGCGAAACAACAATGATCTTCACCCATTTAAATGTGCGGGAGGATGCTATGGAGTTGTTCGGGTTTGCCGATCGGGAAGAGCGGGAATGTTTCCGGCTGATCACCGGCGTTTCCGGCATCGGCCCGAAGGGCGCATTGGCGATCCTCTCTCAGCTGACGCCCGGCGAATTGGCGGCCAGCGTGGTAATGGGCGATAAAGCCAATATCACCCGTGCCAAAGGGATCGGCCCGAAGGCCGCTGAACGGTTGGTGCTGGAATTAAAAGATAAATTCAAGGGAATGACACCGATGCAGGTGAACGGAGCGGTTTCCACTCCGGTGCAGGGGACGGCCTCCAAGAGTTTGGAGATTATCGAAGCCCTGATGGCCCTTGGTTTTACGCAACCCGAAGCCAAACACGCCGTTGCCCAGTTGGATCTGGAAAGCCTTTCTGTTGAAGAGGCTATCACGCAAGCATTGAAAGGATTTGCACAATGATCGAGAGTGATTTTGAAAATAGACTGGTTTCCACCAGTCTGGAATATGAAGATGCCGATATAGAAGATTCCTTGCGCCCCCGGAAGATGGAAGATTATATCGGGCAGACCAAGGCAAAAGAAAATTTAAAGGTGTTTATTGAAGCCGCCAAAAAACGGGGCGACAGTTTGGATCATTGCTTGCTTTACGGCCCTCCGGGTCTGGGTAAAACCACTCTGGCGGGCATCATTGCCAACGAGATGGGCGTGAACCTGAGGATCACCAGTGGCCCCGCCATCGAAAAACCCGGCGATCTGGCCTCGCTGATTACCAATCTGCAACCCGGCGACGTGCTGTTTATTGATGAAATTCCCCGTCTTTCCCGGGCGGTGGAGGAAGTTCTTTATCCGGCAATGGAAGACTATGCTGTGGATATCATCATCGGCAAAGGCCCTTCGGCCCGGAGCATCCGGCTGGATCTGCCTCGGTTTACGTTGATCGGTGCCACCACCCGTGCGGGCCAGATTTCCTCTCCCTTGCGGGATCGGTTTGGTGTGCTCACCCGGTTAGAACTTTATAAACCTGAAGAATTGCGGGATATCGTGATCCGCTCTGCGGGTATTTTAGGCATCCCGGTGGATCCAGAAGGGGCTATGGAGATTGCCAAACGATCCCGGGGAACGCCCCGTATCGTCAATCGGATGTTGAAACGGGTGCGGGATTTTGCGGAAGTGCGGGGCAACGGCGTGATCGATCGGGAAATTGCCGATCTGGCACTGAAGGCATTGGAAGTGGACCATCTGGGCTTGGATGCCATTGACCGGCGAATGTTGGAAAGTATTATCAAGAATTATAACGGCGGACCTGTGGGATTGGAAACGCTGGCGGCCACCATCGGTGAAGAAGCCATCACTCTGGAAGATGTATATGAACCCTATCTGTTGCAGATCGGCTTTTTATCCAGAACCCCCCGGGGCCGGATGGTAACCGCCAACGCCTATGAACATCTGGGTTTAAAACCCAATGGACAGCGGCCGGCGGAACAATTGTGTTTTGAGGATTAAGAAAATGTGGATCGCAGACGATTGGAAAGATTATCAACTGCTGGATACTTCCTGTGGGGACCGGTTGGAGCGCTGGGGCGATTATGTTCTGGTGCGGCCGGATCCGCAGGCCATCTGGCAGAGCGAAAAAAAACGCCCGGAATGGCGAACCCCCAATGCCATATACCATCGCTCCAAAAGCGGTGGCGGAAATTGGGATATTAAGAACCTGCCGGAAAGTTGGAAGATTCGTTATAAGGACCTCACATTCCGGGTGAAACCGATGAATTTCAAGCATACCGGCATCTTCCCGGAACAGGCGGTGAACTGGGATTTTATGCGTGAGCAGATCCAAAAAGCCGGCCGACCGGTGAAAGTTCTGAATCTTTTTGCCTATACCGGCGGTGCCACAATGGCCTGTGCGGCGGCAGGGGCTTCGGTGGTGCACGTGGATGCTTCTAAGGGCATTGTTTTGCATGCCAAAGAAAACGCTCAGCTTTGCGGGCTGGGCGATAAGCCCATCCGCTATTTGGTGGATGACTGTATGAAATTTGTGGAGCGGGAGATCCGCCGCGGCAATCATTATGATGGGATTGTGATGGATCCGCCTTCCTATGGGCGGGGGCCCGGCGGGGAAGTTTGGCAGTTGGAAGAAAAACTGTATCCCTTTATGACCCGGGTAATGCAATTGCTTTCGGATCGACCTGTGTTCTTTATTTTGAATTCTTATTCCACCGGCCTTTCGGCGTCGGTGATGGAATATCTGCTTCGTTTGACAATGCCCAAAAATGTGGGAGGGCATTTTGAAAGTGGAGAGATCGGCTTGCGGTGTGCCGATGGGAATGGTTTCCCTTCCGGCTCTGCGGCCAGATGGTTCTCGGAGGAGTAAATGACCAATATTATTGAAGTGAAACAATTAAATTTTGCCTATCCCGCCCCGGAAGGCAAAAAGCCGTTCCCGGTGCTCCACGATGTTTCCTTGGAGATCCGGGAAGGGGAGTTCGTGGCGGTGCTGGGCCATAACGGTTGCGGAAAAAGCACTCTCGCCAAACACTTCAACGGGATTCTAAAAGCCGATAGCGGAAGCGTGCGTGTTTTGGGAATGGATCCCGCAGACGATGCCCACCTGATGGAGATCCGCCGGAATGTTGGAATGGTGTTCCAAAATCCCGATAACCAGATTATCGCCACCGTTGTGGATGAAGACGTGGCGTTTGCTATGGAAAACCTGGGCGTGCCCTATCCTGAAATGAAGGAGCGGGTGGAAGAGGCTTTGAATTTGGTGGGGATGTGGGAATATCGCCATCGGGCGCCCCATAATCTTTCCGGCGGCCAGAAACAGCGGGTGGCGATTGCCGGTATTCTGGCGATGCACCCCAAATGTATCGTGCTGGATGAACCAACAGCAATGCTGGACCCCCAGGGCCGAAAAGAAGTGATTAAAACCATCAAACGGCTGAATAAAGAAGAAGGGATCACCGTGGTGCTGATCACCCACTATATGGACGAGGCTGTGCAGGCCGATCGTGTGGTGGTGATGGGCGAAGGGGAAGTGGTGCTGGATGGCACGCCCCGGGAAGTGTTCCAAAACGTCGGCTTGCTTCATAGTTTGGCGTTAGATGTGCCTCAAACGGCAGAATTAATGTTTGCTCTGCGGCAGGAGGATATAAAAGTTCCCATTGCAGTTTTAACGGAAGAAGACTGCGTTGCGGAAATTGAAAAACTCTTGGGAGGGATGAATCAATGATTAAAACAGAGCATCTTTCCCATCTTTATAGCGTTGGAACGCCTTTTGAAACGGTGGCGATCCAGGATATCAATCTGCATATTGAAAAGGGAAGTTATACCGGCATCATCGGCCATACCGGCTCCGGCAAGAGCACGTTGATTGCCCATTTCAATGCTATTTTGAAACCCACTTCCGGGAAAATCTATATCGATGGCCGGGATCTTTGGAGCACCGATAAAAAAGAACGGATCCAAACCCGCTTCGATGTGGGCTTGGTATTCCAATATCCGGAACATCAACTGTTTGAAGAAACGGTTTATAAAGATATTGCGTTCGGGCCTAAAAATATGGGGCTCAGCGAGCAAGAGATCCAACGCCGGGTGGAAAAGGCGGTTGCTTTTGTGGGGCTGGATCAGAATCTTTTGGAAAAATCCCCCTTTGATCTTTCCGGCGGACAAAAACGCCGGGCGGCCATCGCCGGCGTGATGGCGCTGGAACCGAAAGTGTTGATTTTGGATGAGCCCGCCGCCGGCTTGGATCCGAAAGGCCGGGATGAGATTTTGGGGCGAATTCGGGATTATCATCAGGAAACGGGTAGCACCATCTTGCTGGTTTCCCATTCAATGGAAGATATTAGCCGGAACGCCGATTCGATCGTAGTAATGAACCGGGGGCAATGTATGATGCACGGTTCTGTGCCGGAAGTGTTTGAGCGGGCCGATGATCTGGTGAAGATCGGCTTGGATGTGCCGAAGATCACCCGGGTATTCTTTGCCTTGCACAATAAAGGCTATCCCGTTTCGAAGAATATTTATACCGTGGAGCAGGGAGCAGTAGAATTGCGCCGCTTGATGAAGAAGGGCGGTGAGAACCATGCTTAAAGATATTACGTTGGGCCAGTTTTTCCCCGGCGCATCCTTTATGCATAAACTGGATCCCCGGATGAAACTGTTGCTTACGCTTCTTTATATCGTTTTATTGTTTTTGGTTCCCCGGCTGTTGGGATTTTTGGTGGTGGCGGCCTTGATTTTGGCGGTTGCTCTCAGTTCTGGAATTCAACTGAAGGTGGTCTTCAAAGGATTAAAACCTTTGCTGTTTATCATCCTGTTCACCGCCTTTTTCAATTTGTTGTATGGCGGCGGTGAACCGCTCTTCCCGCAGATCGCCTGGCTGGGTTGGCTGAAAACAGGCGGCGTGCGGAATGCGGTTTTTATGATCCTTCGCCTAGTTCTTTTGATTATGGGAACTTCTTATTTAACCTATACCACCAGCCCTGTGATGCTCACCGATGCTTTGGAACGGTTGATGCGCCCCTTGGCGGTGTTAAAATTCCCAGCCCACGAATTGGCAATGATGATGACGATTGCGTTGCGGTTCATCCCCACTTTGATTGATGAAACCGATAAGATCATCAATGCGCAAAAAGCCAGAGGCGCAGATTTTGAAAGCGGGAACGTGGTGAAACGGGCAAAGTCCCTGATCCCCATTTTGATTCCGCTGTTGGTTTCAGCCTTCCGCCGGGCCGAAGAATTGGCAGATGCGATGGAGTGCCGCTGTTATCAGGGCGGCTCCGGCCGCACCCGCTATAAGGTTTATTCATTCAGCTGGCGGGATTGGCTGGCTCTGGGCGTGATGCTTTTGGGGCTGGCGTTGATTATTATGATGCGAGTGATTTAATGAAGGAACGTATTCTCTTAAAAATCCGATATAACGGGTCTGCCTTCGTAGGCTGGCAAGTGCAGAAAAACGGTTTGTCTGTTCAGGAGCAGATGCAAAACGCCATTGAAAAGGTGTTTGGTTCCCGTGTGGGCGTTACCGGCTGTAGTCGCACTGATAGCGGGGTTCACGCGATGGAATACTGTTGCTGTTTCGATCCGCCCCGGCCGATGGAATTGCGGCGGATCCCGCTGGCTTTGAATTCAGCCTTGCCGGATACAGTCAGCGTGCTATCCTGTCAATGGGTTCCGTCCGATTTCCATCCCCGCTATGATGCGGTGGCGAAGGAATATATTTATCGGTTCTATGATGGCATCGCCCCGGATCCTTTTAAAAAAGGCCTGGCCCACCATGAACGGAAGCAATTGGATGCCGATCTGATGGATCGGGCGGCCCAATGCTTTTTGGGTACCCATGATTTTCGGGGCTTTATGTCCACCGGCTCTAAGATCGAAGAAACCACCCGCACGATTTTTTATAGCGGGGTAGAGCGCCGGGATAATGAAATCACCTTCCGGGTGGTCGGAAACGGATTTTTATATAATATGGTTCGGATTATGGCCGGCACTTTGCTGTTTGTGGCCTTGGGCAAGATCGCTCTGGAGGATCTGCCCGGCATGATTGCCGCCGGGGATCGCTCTCTTGCCGGGAAGACGATGCCGGCCTGTGGCCTATATTTGAATCGGGTCTATTATGAGGAAAAGGAGGTGCCTCACCGTGAGAAAACGGGATGAAATTTATGAAGAAGAACAAGAAATGGAACCGGTTGCCAAACCGCCCCTTTCTTTGAAATATGTGCGTTATCTGTTGCTTTTGGCAATGGTGATGGTGGCGTTGATCTTTCTATTTTCCAATCGGGATCAGATCAATGGCGATAATTTCCGCCGCCTGATGACGAAGATCAATATGGGGATGAACTCGGTCGCTGAAGAAAACGGAGAGATCCGCTTTGATTCTGCAACAGTGGGAAAAACAGTGGTCTATAAAGACGGCCTAGCCCACGCAACGGTGGAAAAACTAATTATCACCGACCGTAACGGAACAGAATTTCAAAATACAGCGTTGGGCTATCGCAATCCCTGTATTTCTTCTAATAATCGATATGTGTTCGTTTATGATAGCGGGGGCACCGGCCTGATGGTGGCAGATTCCTTTTCTGTGTTGTTTGAACATCAGATGGATCATCCGATCATCACCGCCCGAATGAATGATGACGGATGGCTGGTCGTCGTCACCGAGGGGGAAGGCTATCTGGCCAAAGTATTCGTTTATGATGCCTCCTATCGGGAAGTTTACCGTTATAGCAGTTTGGGCCGATATGTTCTGGATGCGGCTGTGACGCTGGATCATAAATCGGTGATCCTTTCCGCCGTAAACGTGGAAGGGGGAGAGATCGTTCCCGAATTGGTGGCGTTCCGCTTGAATAAAGAAAAGGTGGAATGGAGCCTGCCCTTTGAAGGTTCGCCTTGCGTGCATCTCTCTGTGAAGAAAAACGGCATCATCAACGGCCTTTTCAATTGGGGAATGGTGGCGGTTTCTTCCAAAGGCGCTGAACTGGGCCGCTATGAATTTGAAAATAAAGTATTGCAATGCTATTCAATGGAAGATGGAGAGCAAAATGTGTTTGCCCTTTCCGCTTCGGAAAATGGCGATAGCCAAATGGTGCTCTGCACCGAAAAGGCAAAAGTGAAAGATACGGTGGATGCCGCTTTCTATGGGAAATCCCTAGATTTCCAAAACGGCCGGATCGCCCTTTTGGGAAATCAGAAAAGCGCCGTTTATAATGCTTCCGGGAAAATTCTTTGGGAAGATGAGCCGGAAAACGCTCTTTCGATTGCCTTTTTGCAGCGAGATGCCGTTGTGGTAATCGGCGAAATGAAAAGCATTTATCATAAAATCTCTTAGGAGGCTTTCTCAATGAATTGGATTTTAGATTTGATCGTAGTTGCAATTTTGATTGCATCCGTTTGGTTGGCAATGAAAAAAGGGTTTATCAAAACCGTCTTTTCCTTGGTGGGCGGTCTGGTGGCCGTGGTGCTGGCGGTGATGTTCAGCACGCCTGTTGCCAACTGGCTGGATACAGAATATGTCCGCCCCGCCATCCGCAAAACCGTTTTAACGGCGGTGAACGGCAATGATCTGGTGGCCGATTACGATCAGGCCATCGCTTCCATCGATGTTGCCGGGAAATTAGAAGAAATGCCGGAATCTCTTCGCGGTTTTTTGGAGAAAATGAACGTGGATGTGGATAAGATCGCTTCCGAAGCGGCTCAAAGCCAAGCCCAAACAGCCGCCGCCCGGGAACAGCTGATTGATTCCATCGCCGTTCCGGTCAGCCAGGCAGTGTGTAAAGCGGCGGCTTTGATCGGCCTGTTTTTAATCATCTTTTTATTGGTCTTTATCGTCAGCCGCCTGCTGGATGCTGTTTTCCGGGTATTGCCTTTTGCAAAATCCATCAATCAAACCGGCGGAATGATTTTAGGTCTGATCCGTGGCGTTTTGCTGGTGTTGATTTTTGGGGCAGTGGCCTATGGTTTTGCTATGGGGAATCTCCTGATCAATGCCGAGCAGTTGGAACAAACCTATCTGCTAAAATGGATCAATCAGGTGAACCCGATTCTCAATTTATTTAAATAAGGAAAACAATGATGCTTTGTGTAAAATGTAAAAAAAGAACCGCTGTGGTCTTCATCAGCCGAATGGATGGCAATAAACCTGTAAATGAAGGATATTGCTTGAAGTGTGCCAAGGATATGGGCGTTCCCCAGGTTAATGAAATGATTAAGGGAATGGGGCTCACAGATGAAGATATCGACCAATTTTCTGAAGAATTTGATAATATGAGCGAGGAACTGGGCTTGGAAAATGATGGCCTGGATTCTCCCACTGCGCCCACAATGCCGCCCTTCTTCAATAAGTTGATGAATAGTTTACCTCAGCATATGCAGGCCGGGGAAGCGCAAGAGGAAGAAGAACCCCGAAACGCTCCGCCCCGGAAGGAAGCAAAGAAGGATAAAAAGCGGAAAATGCTGGAGCAGTTCGGCACGAACTTAACGCAAAAGGCTAAAAACGGCCAGTTGGATCCTGTTGTGGGCCGGGATGCGGAATTGAATCGGGTCATTCGGATCCTGAACCGCAGAACAAAGAATAACCCTTGCTTGATCGGCGAACCGGGTGTTGGTAAAACAGCCATTGCAGAAGAATTAGCCAGCCGGATCGCCAAGGGCGATGTGCCGGCTAAATTGCTGGATAAAGAAGTATATCTTCTGGATCTCACAGCGCTGGTGGCCGGCACGCAATTCCGGGGCCAGTTTGAAAGCCGGATCAAAAACCTGATTGCCGAAGTGATGGCTTTGGGGAATATTATTCTGGTGATCGATGAGATTCATAATTTGGTGGGAGCCGGGGAAAGTGAAGGCTCTATGAACGCCGCTAATATTATGAAACCCGCCCTTTCCCGGGGCGAGATTCAAGTAATCGGCGCCACTACGCTAAAGGAATATCGTAAATATATCGAAAAAGATGCAGCCTTGGAACGCCGTTTTCAGCCGGTGATGGTGGATGAACCTTCTGTGGAAGATACCATCGCCATTTTAAAGGCCCTGCGTCCTCGGTACAGCGAGTATCATCAGGTGCAGATCTCCGATCATCTTTTGGTGCAGGCGGCCCAACTTTCGGAACGGTATATTACCGATCGGTTCCTGCCGGATAA
>JAZNEH010000140.1:0-2668 GCA_045588515.1 Eubacteriales bacterium | reverse complement strand
CCTCCTAGAATGGTTTTTAGCACTCTTCCTTTTCGAGTGCTAAATATAGTTTAGCATACTTTTCCAGAAATTCAAGTTTTTTTTGAAATTTTTTCAAATCGTTAATATATATGCAATAATTTTAAAAAAGAGGAATTTTTTTCTTGACATTGATTTGAAAATGATTTATAATCATATCCGTTGTCGGCGTAAGACATATGGTGGTTGTAGTTCAGTTGGTTAGAGCGCCAGATTGTGGCTCTGGAGGTCGTGGGTTCGAATCCCACCATCCACCCCATTCCTTTTATCCGCCGGAAACGACGGATAAAAGAGTCTTCTCGGCAATAATGGGATATAGCCAAGTCGGTAAGGCAACGGACTTTGACTCCGTCATTCCGCTGGTTCGAGTCCAGCTATCCCAACCAATCCTCAAGGCAATAGCCTTGAGGATTTTTTATTTTTAAATATTTATTGCTTTTTATTGCATATAAATGATATAATACCTATTAAAGAAAGTATGAGGGTTTGAACGATGAAATATTATCCGCAAGAAATCAATGAATACGTTAAAAATCATCAAATGGATAAATTAATTCAAATTGCCGAAAGCCGCCATACGCTTCAATTTGAGCAATTGCGTCTATTAATTAAATTTTCCTGTGTTCGTACTATGGGAAATCATCTAACGGCGGCTGTTTTGGTTACCGGTCCTTCTTCTTCCGGAAAAACAACTTTTTCCAAACGGTTGAGTGCTTTAATGGAAAAAGATGGCTTTCATTGCACCGTTATTTCCATCGACGATTATTATTTTCCCCGTGAAGAAATCCGCCGCCGGCAACCTAACGTTGAAAAACCGGATTATGAAACGTTAGAAGCCTTTGACATTCCTTTTTTCCATGAACAAATGTCTGCGTTTCTTCAAAGCCAATCAGTTCCCCTTCCCTCCTATAATTTCCCCAAAGGCATCCGGGAGGAAAGTGGAAGAGTTTTAACTCCAACGGCAAAAGATCTGTTGATTATTGAAGGAATCCACGCAATGAACCCCAAATTAACCGAAGGATTGGCCTTTGCAAGAACAATCGGCGTTTATATTTGCCCCTTTGATGGGTATGTGGTTCCGGGCGGCGGCGAGATCACTTCCAGAGAAATTCGCCTGATGCGCAGGTGCCTCAGAGATCTGACCCATCGAAACACCAGCATTTCCGCCACTTTGGAAATGTGGCCTTCTGTTCGGGCCGGTGAAGAACGGTTCATAAAGCCAATGAAACCCTATGCAGATTTCTTCTTTAATTCTTCTTTTGAATATGAAATCTGTATTTTAAAAGCACGACTTCTTTCCGCAATCACCAATGCATCGGAAGAAGAAAAAGAACGCTTAGCCCAACTTCTGCCGCTTGAACTTCTCAATGAGTTCAACGACTACCCCGATGCGACGATTCCAAAAGAATCTATTTTCAATGAATTTTATTGTTAAGAGGTTACCATGAGAAAAAAAATCGCCCTGCTTTGTATGGCACTGAATATTGGCGGTGCCGAAACCCACATTTACGAATTAGCCAAAGAATTAAATGCGCAAGGAAATGAAGTTACTGTATTTTCCAATGGCGGCGTTTATGCTGATGCGCTGGAAGAAGCCGGAATTACCCATATCAAAACCCCGCTTCACACGAAAAAAATTTCCTCTTTAATTAAATCGTATATTATTTTGATGCGGGAATTTAAGAAAAATCGGCCTTCTGTGGTTCATTCGCATACCCGCATTTCCAACACTGTGGGCGGATTGGTCTGCCGCAAACTTAAAATTCCTATGGTAACCACGGTGCACTTCAACTTCAAAACCAATATTTTCTATCGATTCTTTTCAAATTGGGGTTGCCGGGCACTTTCTGTGAGCGAAGATCTTAAAAAATATCTGGTTAAGAATTACGGTTATAATCCCGAACACGTTGAGATCACAGTGAATGGGATCGATATGAAACGTTTCAAAAAGCGGGAACTTCCCGAATTTCGTGCCTCTTTAGGCGTGCAACCCAACGAAAAAATGATTTTGCTGGTAAGCCGTCTGGATAAAGAAGCATCCATCCACGTATCCAACTTTTTAAGAATTGCACCGGCGATCTATAAACAAGAGCCCAATATCCGGGTTGTGATCGTTGGGCACGGCAATCTATTTTCAACTTTTGAGAAAAAGGTTGCCGAAATCAATTCTGCCTGCGGAAAAGAATTTATTCAGTTGGAAGGTGCACGCACCAACATCGATGAATATACGGCTGTTGCCGATCTTTTCGTTGGTATTTCCCGCTCTGCTTTGGAAGCAATGTCCAGCAGTGTGCCTACTGTTCTGATGGGAAATCTCGGTTATCTGGGCTTTTATTCTGATGATATTATCGAAGAATGTATCGAAACCAACCTCACCTGCCGTGGCTATCCTTATCCCAGCGATGAAGAAGTGACCCAAGTGATACTGGATTGCTTAAAAGCAAAAGACCTGAGCAAAAACATCGAGCAAGGAAGAAATCTGGTTCAGAACTATTATTCTGTTCGCAAAATGGCACAGACTGCTTGCAAACAATATGAGGAAGCGATCAACCATTTTCGACCGAATGATTTTATGATCAGCGGTTATTACGGCAGCAATAATTTCGGCGATACCTTTATGCTTTCATTGCTCACAGAGGAATTAGCATCT
>JAZNEH010000139.1:0-2718 GCA_045588515.1 Eubacteriales bacterium | reverse complement strand
GAGAAAAGGGCGAAGCAGAGTGGTAACACGGTTATGGTTTAACTGTCCCTGCATCCTTCAAAGGATGCAGGGATTTTTTGTTAAATAAATTTTATAAGCGAGGTAATAACAATGAAAAAAGTATTGTCCTTCATTATGGTGCTGGCTCTTTGCCTGGGTTTGGCGTCCTGCGGCGGCACAAAGATCAAAGTAAATCCCGATAAGAGCGAATATGTGGTGGGGATTTGCCAATTGGTTACCCATGATTCTCTTGATAAGGCAACCGCCGGCTTTAAGGATGCGCTCACAGATGCGCTGAAAGCCGAAGGTAGAACCGTTCAGTTTAAAGAACAAAACGGGCAGGGTGACACCAATACCTGCGTAACCATCGTGAATAGTTTTGTTTCCGATGACGTGGATTTGATTTTGGGTAATGCAACTCCCGCCCTTCAAGCGGCGTATAATGCAACAGAATCCATTCCGGTTCTGGGCACATCCATCACGGAATATGGCGTTGCTTTGGGGATCGAAAATTTTGACGGCGTTGTAGGTAATAATGTATCCGGCACTTCCGATCTGGCCCCCTTGAACGAACAGGCCCAGATGATGATCGATGTTTTGAAACTGGAAGCCGGCGCTAACGTGGGGATTCTCTATTGCTCTGCTGAGCCCAATTCCGCATATCAGTATGATGTGGTAAAGGCCTATCTGGAAGGCAAGGGGATCGTGGTGAAGGAATATAAGTTCTCCGAATCCACCGAACTTCAGGGGATTGTAACCAAAGCATCCGGCGAATGTGATGCCATCTATGTTCCCACCGATAATACCGTGGCTTCCAACGAAGAAACCCTTCGGAATATCTGTGGCCCGGCCAAAACCCCTGTTTTCACCGGCTATGAAGGCGATGCTTGCTTTGCCACATTGGCGATCAGTTATTATAATATCGGCGTTGAAACCGGAAAAATGGCTGCTGAGATCCTTTTGGGCAAATCCGACGTTACCAAAATGGAAGTTCGCTATGATGCCGCTCCCGTTAAGAAGTATAATAAAACCATTTGCGATGAATTGGGTGTGGATACCGCCGCTCTGGATGCCGCCGGTTATGTGGCCCTGGATGCGGAGTAATCGAGAATGAATCTATTATTGCAGTTAAATTCTTTGCTGAACTCCTTGCCCGGCGCTGTGGCACAGGGTTTGATTTGGGGCATTATGGCTATTGGCCTTTATGTTTCTTATAAAATTCTGGATATTGCCGATCTAACGGTGGATGGCTCTATCTGCACCGGCGCTTGCGTTTGCGCCATTCTGCTAACGAATGGTGTTAACGTTTATCTTTGCCTGGTTGCTTCTTTTGTTGCCGGCCTGCTGGCTGGATCTGTAACCGGCCTGTTCCATACCGTGATGGGGATCCCGGGTATCCTTTCCGGGATTTTAACCCAGTTGATCTTATGGTCCTTGAACCTAAAGATTTTGGGAAAAGCCAATCTTTCCATTAGCGCTCGAACCTATCCCGTTTTGCTCACGCAGATGAATAACCCGATGGCAATTGTGGTGGGCGTGGCCTTTTGCGCCCTGGTGATCGTTCTGCTCTTCGTTTTTTTCTATACAGAGATCGGGCTTTCGGTAAAATCCACCGGCGATAATCCCGATATGAGCGAGGCGCAGGGGGTGAATGTGAAGCGGAATAAGGTTCTGGGCTTGGCGATATCCAATGGTTTGGTGGCCCTCTCCGGCGCACTTTTGGCCCAGTATCAAGGCTTTGCCGATATCAATATGGGCCGTGGCGCTATCGTCATCGGCTTGGCCGCTATTATTATTGGTCTTTCCGTTTCGTTGAAGATCAAGCCGAATTTCGTTGTGAGCCTCATCGGCGTAGTTGGCGGTAGTATTGCCTATTATTTGGTTTATACCTTCGTGATCTGGCTGGGTCTGGATACCGATCTTTTAAAAATGCTTTCTGCTGTGGTGGTAGCCATCTTTTTGGCGTTCCCGTATCTGAAACGGGAATATTTCACCAAACCGAAGATCCCCGAAGAACTGTTGGCGGAAGGGGGAGCAAACGATGCTTAAGATTAAAAATCTTTATAAAACCTTTAACCCCAACACCATCAATGAAAAACGAGCTCTTTCCAATTTGAATTTAACTTTAAAAGAAGGAGATTTCGTCACGGTGATCGGCGGCAACGGTGCCGGGAAAAGTACGATGCTGAACGCCATTTCCGGCGTTTGGAAACCGGACTACGGCACCATCGAGATCGGCGGCGTGGATGTTACTAACCTGCCCGCTTATAAACGAGCCGCCCTGCTTTGCCGGGTGTTTCAAGATCCTATGAAAGGAACCGCTCCTGATATGGAGATTGCTGAAAATTTAGCAATCGCCGCTCGCCGGGGGCAAAAACGCCGGTTGGTCTGGGGCTGTACCCGTAAGGATCGGGAGGAATATAAAGCCCTCTTGGCCCAACTGGATCTGGGCTTAGAACATCGCCTTTCCAGTAAGGTAGGCTTGCTTTCCGGCGGTCAGCGTCAAGCGGTTACGTTGCTGATGGCGGCTTTAAAAAATCCGAAACTTCTGCTTCTGGACGAACATACTGCTGCGCTGGATCCTAAAACGGCCGCAAAAGTTCTGGAAATCACCAATAAATTGGTGACGGAAAATAACCTCACCACCTTGATGATTACTCATAATATGCGGGATGCCATTACTTATGGAAACCGCTTGATTATGATGCATGAAGGCCG
>JAZNEH010000138.1:0-15739 GCA_045588515.1 Eubacteriales bacterium | reverse complement strand
ACCAATCTCTGCATAAAAACTGCAAAGAGCAGTGCAACGGCGCACCAAAATTTCGCTGGCGGGGATCCATTTTTTCAGCCGTTCTTTCAATTCTTCGGCCGCCGCCTCGTTCCGGCAATGAGCGATCCGCACCTTTCCGCCTTGGAACCCGTGCTCCTTCATCACTGCCAGAATGGTATCCAAATTCTTTTTTGCGCCCCGACAATTATGCAACGGTTGCAATGTGCCCTGTTCGGAGGCTTTCCCCAGGATTCGGATTCCCAATACCCCCACCAATTTTGCCTTCGCCGCACTCACCCGGCCATTTCGGGCCAGATTTTGCACCGACTCCAAAGAAAAAAGCAGATGGGTCTTTTTCAGATAATTCTGTGCCGCCGCCACAGTTTCTTTAAAGGAGCAACCCTTTTTTAAAAGGGCCGCCAGTTTTTCCACCATCAATTCCATCTCCGGCCCGGCAGAAAGGGTATCAAATATATGCACCTTCCGTTCGGGATGCTCTTGCAGATAAAGTTCTTTGGCCTGCATAGCCGCTGAATAACTGCCGGAAAGATTGGAAGTAATGGTGACGCCATAAACTTCTTCTGCCTCACCAAAGGCATCCAGCCAATCCTGCACATTGGGGCAGGAGGTGGAGGAACGCTCCTTGGTCGTTTTCAAAAAATCCAGCATTTCATCCAGATCCAGATCGGGTGTATCGGTAAATTCCCGGTCCCCGCAATGGATCGTCAGGGGCACGCAAGCAAACGCCGCTCCCTCTGTTTCAAATAAATTGGATGCCGAATCTGCAATAATCTTATAAGCCATAATCTCCTCGCAATCGTTTTTTTATTATTATACTTGCCAAATCGTTGCGATTCAAATTAATCTTTTTTAATGAAACAGCCTGCAGGCGGTTTACTCTTCCTGTTGGTGCAGATTGGAAACCAATAACTGGCGGTCAGCCAGATATTGATAAAGATCCTCATTCCATCGAGCATCAACGGTTCCGTATTTTTCATCGTATTTTATGGAAAAAACCGTGGCAGAATCATCTGCAATATAAGGATTCCGATGGGATGCCGTTCCGGCCTTCGGTTCAAATCCGCCGGCATAAATCACTCGATTGCCCAGCGCCAAAACAAAAGCATCCTCTGCTTCAGCCTGAAAAATGGCACTGCCGCCGTCTTGATAACCGCCCAAAACGTTCAGCCCTTTCATTTGAAAGGTTTGCTCCTGCCAAACCACCCCTTCCAGATCTTCATCTGTAAAGGCCGGTCGGCCCTTTTCCTTAGCGGTTGCCAAAAGTTCCTGATCGGTTTGATTTTGATTATATGCCTCTGCGGGAACTACATAAAACTGCAATTCCCCGGCCGAGCGGGCGCAACTGCAAAGTGTCAGCATCAAACACGCCCCTAACAATAACGCAAGCGTTTTTTTCATTTTATTCCCTCACCGGATAAATCGATACTTTTCCATCGCCTCTTCTCAAAACCGCAGAAGCCAAACGATTATGCGCCGTTCCGAAGTTCAGGAGCAACACAGAGCCATCCAGCAGTTGATAGGCATCCCGATAATTCTGGGGGGTTCCTTCATACCAATCCGGCGCTCCGTAGGTCTTATAAAAATCCGCCGGCGTGATGCCTTTTTTAAGGTTTGCAAATAAATTAATGTTGCGGGTATAGCGATAGAAATTCTGCGGCATCGCCTCTTCGCCCCAAACCCCAATATAATTTTCCGCTATGCCGCCAACCACTTTCCGGGCCGCCCGCAAGGTGGTGCGGGTATAGCCATAGTCCAGTTGCAAACTAGCGCCATCCTCCATTACGTAGACATCGATCACATAACTGTTTTCCTTAAAAGAGATGGAACTGAGGCTATTGGGTTTGCCCAAAGCAGAAAGAACCGTTTCCCGATCTGCCCCCACCTTCACAATCTGGTTTGCAATGGTATAACTATACCGTTTGTTGGAGAAAAAGGCGGCGGCTTCAATCTGCAGTTGCAGTTCCGTTTTTCCTTGCTCCGGCTCCGTTTTTTCCGGCGGCACTGTTTCGCCAACCGGCGTGGTGTTTTCCCCAACGCCGGTATTTCCGGCCTGTTGATGATTGCCGGAATAACTGGTTAAAACCCCAATGCTCACCAAATATTCAAAAAGATCCTGGCTGTTCCCGGCCGGATCGATATAGGTGGCGGTTTTCACCAGATCCCGTTCGCTATAGGTCAGTTTCAGGCTGGAACCGTCTTGCAGCGTATAGGTAAACGTATTGCCATCGGAAACCAGATATTCCTGCGGGCTCCCAAGGGCAGTTAAAACGTCGTTTTTCGTGGTGGTTACCGAAAAGAAATAAAGATCCTGTTGGGTCAATGCGCTTTTTTGAAAAACGCCGAAGCCCGTATTGGCGCTTTCTTCTTTTTGGGCAACCTCTGCCTCTTTTTTGCAAGCCGAAAGGCTGATCAATAAAGAGGCGCAAAGAAATAAAGATAAGATCCGTTGTTTCATTCTAATAACTCCAATCGTTCCTTACTCATTTCCCCATCCTTGCGGATCTGCAAAAACAGTTGTTCTTCATCGGCGAATTTCATTTCTTTACGCAGATAGGATTTCAACTCAATCCGCAATTCTTTTCCATAAATTTCCGGCAATTCAGCCAGAATATGCGCTTCTAAATTTGGCTGTCCGTTGGCATCCACAGTGGGGCGCACACCGATATTGGCGGCCGCCGGATAGCGCACGCCATCCAGCACAGTCCAGGCGGCATAAACCCCAAAGGGAGGCAATAACTGGTTTTCATCCAACGGAATATTCACCGTTGGAAGGCCATATTGGCGCGCCAACCCCTTGCCGTGAGTGATTTCACCCATAATGCAAAAGGGATGCCCTAAGCGGCGTTCCGCCTGTTCCAGATCTCCCGCTTCCAGAAATTTCCGGATAGCGGAGGAACTGATCCGCAGATCTTCCACCGTTTCCATATTCACTTTTTTAACGGCGATCCCTCGGCCGATCAGTGTAAATTCATTGCCGGCCCGGTCTTTGCCGAACCGGAAATCCTCGCCGCAGACTAAACCCACCGTATTCAATTCCTCTTTCAGGAAACGATCGGTGAATTCCTCGGCAGAAACATCCTTCCACTGTTCAAAATCCAAAATCTGCCAATGTTCGATGCCGCACTGGCGGAAATAATATTCCCGCACCGGTCCATTGGTGATCCGGGGGCGACCCTTGGTATTCCCGCTAAAGGAAAGAACCATCGGCTCCGCATCGAGCGATTCCGCCCATTCCTGCAGGGTGCGCAAAATTTCCCGGTGACCCCGATGGACTCCGTCGAAATCTCCAATTGCGATCACGTGCTTTCGCATCATAAATGTATCACGACCTTAAAGCAGGTCTCTCCATCCTTTATTATTTGATCACCCAAGCCCAAAAGGTTCTTCCCCCGGTACACAGCGCATAAGCCTTGGGGCAGATTTTTCAGTTTGCGAATATCAACGGCACAGCCGTTTTGCAAAAGACCCGCAAAAAAATCCACCGGTTCATAGCGGGGAAATTCCTTTAGGACCTCTTCCACCGGGATAAACTCCGGGGCAGAGTGCGTTTTTTCCAATGTTTCCATTAAAGTTTCCAAGGGAACGGCCTCTTCCACCGAAAAGCCACCCGACTTGGTGCGCCGCAGGGCGGCAGTGGTTCCAACCGATCCGGCAGCAACCGCCAGATCGGAAAACAAACTTCGGATATAAGTGCCCTTGGAACAGGCCACCCGAATCACCGCTTCCCTCGCCGCTTCATCAAAAGAAAGCAATTCCAAACGGTGGATCGTTACCTTCCGTTCCGGCAATTCCACTTCCCTTCCCTTGCGGGCTAGGCGATAAAGGGGAACGCCGTTGATCTTGATAGCCGAATAAGCCGGCGGCCGTTGGGTGATCTCCCCGGTGAAATTAGGAAACAACGCCTCCAATTCCCGGGCCGATACCGGCTTTTCATCGGTGGCGATCACCTGCCCGGTGAAATCCCCCGTATCAGTGGCAACGCCAAACCGCAACGTGCCAATATATTCCTTATCCCCTTGGGTCATCAGTTCGCAAAGTTTGGTGGCTTTCCCCACCATCACCGGCAAAAGGCCGGTGGCAAAGGGATCCAGCGTTCCGCTATGGCCGCATTTTTCGCCGGTGAGCCGGCGGATGCGGGCTACCACGCCGAAGGAAGTCATATCTGCGGGTTTATCAATTAAAAATAATCCGTTCATAAAACCTCTTTTAATGCTTCCACCAATTTTGTTTTCAGGGTTTCATAGGCACCTTCCATCGTGCAACCGGCGGCCTGACAATGCCCGCCGCCCCCAAATCGGGCGCAGATCTCTCCGCCGTGCACCGTTCCGTCGGTTCGCAAAGAGACTTTATAAATTCCCGGCTGCGTTTCCTTGAAGGTTGCGGCGGCCGAAACCCCGGCCAACTGGGCCGGCAGAGAAGAAATGGTTTCCAACTCATCGGCCCCCGCCCCGGTTTCCCGCAGCATCTCGGCCGAAATCAGCATGGTTACGATCTTGCCTTCTGCCCAATATTCCAATTGTTCCATAGCCCGGCGGTTTAATTCCATTTCCGCCTTGCTCTTGGTTTGAAACAGCCATTTATTGGCGGCCGCCAGATCAAACCCACGGCGGATGGTTTCTGCCGCCATCAAATGGGTGCGAACGGTGGTATTGCCGTATTTAAAACAGCCGGTATCGGTGGCAATGGCGGTATAAAACGCCTCTGCCGACTTGGCGCCCCATTCCCCTAAAAGATCCGCCAGTTCCACCATAATTTCGCCGGTGGCTCCGGCCTGAGGATCCACGTAGTTCATCTTGCCATAGCAGGGGTTGGTGGGGTGATGGTCGATCACCAGATCGGCTTTTTCAGCCCATTCCCGCCATTCGCCCGCCATCTCCGGGGAGGCCACGTCGATAAAAACCAAGGCGCCTTCCGGCTGGCCCTGAAGCCATTCCTGCCCATCGGTTAAAAACCGGTAGCGAGGCGAAACGGGATCCTGACATAAAACCTGCACCCGTTTTCCCAAAGATTCCAAGCAATGTTTTAATCCGAAAGCGGAACCCAGAGTATCGCCGTCTGGCCGTTGATGGCAAAAAAGCGTGAGCGTTGATTGGGCGTTCAAAAAAGCGGCAACCGCCTGAAGGCTATCATTCTTCATCCTGCTCGTCCTCGTCGTGCTTGATATCCAGTTCCGCCAATTTGGCATTGATGTGCATGCCGTATTTAATGGAAGGATCGGCGTGGAAAGAAAGTTCGGGCGTATAGCGCAGCCGCAAGCCCCGGGCCAAAGCGCCCCGGATATAACTGCCGGAAGAGCGCAAACCCTTCAGCATCTCTTTCTCATCCCCTTCAAAGGCGGAAACAAACACCTTACATTCCTTCAGATCGCCGGTGGTTTCCACAGCAGTGATCGAAAGGAAGGAAGGAACCCGGGGATCCTTCACAGTGGGAAGGATCCGGGCCAGTTCCTTGCGGATCTCTTCATTGATCCGCTCCATACGATGCGTAGCCATTATTCTTTGATCTCCTGCATTTCGAAGGCTTCGATCATATCGCCTTCTTTGATATCGTTATAGTTTTCGATGGTCATACCACATTCATAGTTTTCCAAAACTTCCTTGGCATCATCCTTAAACCGTTTCAGGGAGCCCAGAACGCCTTCATAGATCACAACGTTATCCCGAATCAGGCGCACCGAAGCATTCCGCACGATCTTGCCGCTCTTCACATAGCAACCGGCAATGGTGCCCACGCCGGAAACCTTGATGGTCTGGCGCACTTCGGCCATACCCAGAATGGCTTCTTCCATCTTGGGTGCCAGCATTCCCTTCATAGCGGCTTCGATTTCTTCCAAGCAATCGTAAATAACCCGATAGAGGCGGATGTCCACAGAGTTCTTTTCGGCCATAGCCTTAGCGTTGGCATCGGGGCGGATATTAAAGCCCACGATGATGGCGCCGGAGGCCTCTGCCAGCATCACGTCGCTCTCGTTCACGCCGCCAACGGCGCTATGGATCACCCGCACCCGAACTTCTTCGTTGGTGAGTTTTTCCAAAGAGGCTTTCACCGCTTCGGCAGAACCCTGCACGTCGGCCTTCACAATGATGTTCAGATCCTTCACGTTGCCTTCCTGAATCCGGGAGAAGAGATCATCCAGAGAAACTTTATACTGGCTCTGGGAGGCCAATTTCTGATCAGCCTTCCGCTGATCGGCCAATTCACGGGCCAGCCGTTCATCTTCAACCACAAAGAAACTGTCGCCGGCCTGGGGCACTTCTGCCATACCGATGATCTCAACCGGCGTAGAGGGGCCGGCCTCTTTCAGTTTGCGGCCCTTATCGTCGGTCATAGCCCGGATCTTACCAACGGCCGTTCCGGCGATCAGGGTATCGCCCATCTTCAAGGTACCGTTCTGCACCAGAACAGTGGCAACGGGGCCGCGGCCCTTATCCAGCCGTGCCTCGATCACAGCGCCCTTCGCCAAACGGTTGGGATTGGCCTTGAAATCTTTCATTTCGGCCACCAGCAGAACCATTTCCAAAAGTTCATCGATGCCTTCGTGTTTCAAAGCGGAAACCGGCACGCAAATGGTTTCGCCGCCCCAGGCTTCGGGAACCAGTTCATATTCGGTCAGTTCCTGCATCACCCGATCGGGGTTGGCAGTGGGTTTATCCATCTTATTGATGGCAACAATAATGGGAATTCCGGCCGCTTTTGCATGGTTGATGGCCTCCACCGTCTGGGGCATAATGCCGTCGTCTGCGGCCACCACCAGAATGGCGATATCCGTAACCGATGCACCCCGGGCACGCATTGCAGTAAATGCGGCATGGCCCGGCGTATCCAGGAAGGTAATATCCTCGCCATTGCATTTCACTTTGTAAGCGCCGATATGCTGGGTGATGCCGCCGGCTTCGCCGCTGGTTACGCTGGTGTTGCGGATGGCATCCAGCAAAGAAGTTTTACCGTGGTCTACGTGGCCCATAACAACCACAACGGGGCAACGGCCCTGGAGTTCGTTTTCCTGATCCTCCCGGTCGTCGATCAGCCGATCCTCAATGGAAAGGATCACTTCTTTTTCCACCCGGATATCAAATTCTTCCGCCACCAGATAAGCGGTATCATAATCGATCACTTGAGATGCGCTGGCCAGGATGCCCAAACTCATCAGTTTTTTCACAACCTGCGCCACATTCACCTTCATCCGCAACGCCAGATCGCCAACAGAGATCTCATCGGGCACCTGAATTTTCATCTTCGCCTGCTTTCTCTGCAATTCGATCCGTTTCAGCCGTTCGGCTTCGGTTTCTTTCTTTTTCTTCATACCATATTGGCCCTGCTTCTGCCAATCCTTCTTCTTTTGGATCTTCTGCTTGGAAGCAAAGGTGTTGCGGCTTTCGTGGCTGCTGGCCAGATCCATCAACTTATCGTCGTATTTGCCCAAGTTCACGTCGTTGGTGCGGGTATCCACCACCCGAACGGTGCGTTCATAAGTTTGCACCTGACGGGGGCCCTTTTCCTTCTTCTTGGGCATTTCAACGGGTTTCACCGGTTTCTTTTCAGCCGGTTTTTCGGCTTTTTTCGCCGCAGGTTTTTCCGCCTTCTTTTCAACCGGTTTTTCGGCTTTTTTCGCCGCAGGCTTTTCCGCCTTCCTGGGCTCTGCAACCGGCTCTGCTTTGGAAATCAGCCGAGGTCCGGTCTTTTTGGGCTCTTCTTTTTTAAGCTCTTCTTTAGGCTCTTCCTGCTTGGGCTCTTCTTTCTTGGCCTCTTTCTTGGGCTTTTCTTCCAGATCCGGCCGGTTCGCCAATTCAAAGTAAGCGTTGAAGTTTTCTACTTGATCCCTCTTGGTAAAATAATTAAAAAGATAATCCAACTCACCCTGGGTCAAAACAGCCATATGGGTGCGTTCTTTCGGCTCTAATCGGTTTAAAAGATCCATAACCTCATTGCTTTTTAGGTTCAGATCTTTGGCAAATTCGTGAACTCTGTATTTCAGTTCCAAATCATATACCCCCTTCAATGTGTTTCATCAGGGAAGCGGCAAAGCCTCGGTCGGCAACGCCCACAAGGCAAACCGGCTTGGTGCCGATGGCACTTCCCAAACAGTCTTTCGTGAACGGAACCCGAATCACCGGAACCTTTTGTTCCGTTGCGGCCCGTTCCGCATTTCGTAGTGTTCTGGGTGCGCAATCTTCTGCGATCAGCAGAAGGGCGGTTGCACCCAACGCCGCCGTGACCATATCGTTTCCGTAGGTCAGTTTTCCCGCCCGCCGGGCCAAGCCCAGGGTGGTTAAAAATTTATGATTCATTCCCGATCAGCTCCTTTTGCAGTTGCAGATAAACTTCTTCCGGAACTTCCCGGCCGAAGCCTCTGTTCAATGCCCGGGACTTGCCCAATTTTTTCACACATTCGGGTCTTCGGCAAAGGTAAGCGCCTCTGCCCGGCGCCTTGCCGGTGAGATCCACAGCAATGACGCCTTCCTTATTCATAACCACCCGAACCAATTCTCTTTTAGGGCTCATTTCCCGGCAGCAAAGGCACATCCGCATCGGGATTTTTTTCTCTTTGCTCAAGAATTATTCACCTACTTTAGAAAGGGGTTTGATATCGATCTTATAGCCGGTGAGTTTGGCGGCCAAGCGAGCGTTTTGGCCTTCCTTGCCAATGGCCAGGGAAAGTTGATCGTCGCTCACAACCACCACGCAGGTATGCTCGTTATCATCGGCGGCCACGCTCAAAATTTTGGCGGGTGCCAGAGCGGCGGCGATGAATTCTTCAGAATTCTCACTATAGCGAATAATATCCACCTTTTCGCCCTTTAATTCATCGCAGATCTTGGTGATCCGCTGGCCCCGGTTCCCGATGCAAGCGCCAACGGGATCCACGTTCTCATCATGGGAATAAACAGCGATCTTGGTGCGGCTGCCGGCCTCCCGGGAGATATTCTTCACTTCCACAGAGCCATCAAAGATCTCCGGCACTTCCAATTCAAAGAGCCGCTTCACCAAACCCGGATGGGTTCTGGAGATCAGGATCTGGGGCCCTCTTTGGGCGGAACGAACTTCCACCACATAGATCTTCACGTGATCGCCGGGATTCAAGGTTTCGCCGGGGATCTGCTCGTTTTTAATGAGCATTGCCTGGCTCTTGCCAATATCCAGAATGGCGTTGCCATTGGGCTCCACCCGGTTCACAACCGTGGTGAGGATCTCGCTTTCCTTGCTGTTGAATTCCTGATATAACAGGCCACGCTCGCCATCCCGGATGCCGTGGATGATCACTTGCTTGGCGTTCTGAGCGGCGATCCGGCCGAATTCCTTGGTCTTGATCTCCACTTTACATTCACTGCCCAGTTTCAGCCGCTTGGAAACGGTGTCGTGGGCTTCTTCCAAAGAGATCTCCAAAACACGATCTTCCACCTTTTCAACAACGGTTTTGATCTGCACCAACTTGATCTCGTTTTTATCCCGGTTGATGATGACTTCCGCATTATCGGCGGTGCCGTATGCCCTTTTCGCGGCGGCCAGCAAAGCGGCCTCCACCTTTTCCAGCATATAATCTGCCGGAATTCCTTTTTCGGCTTCAATCAGGTCTAACGCTTTAAAAAATTCTGCATTCTTCATTTCTTTTTCCTCTATCCTCCATTTAATTAAGAAAAATCTACCCAGGGCCGGATCAGGCGAGCCGCCTTGCAATCCAGTTCCAAGGTTTCTTTTTGGGTTTCCAACGTGAATTTTCCGTTTTCGTAGCCGGTGAGGGTTCCCACCCAATAATCACTGCCCTGCAGGGGTTGAAACAATTTCACTTCAATGGGCTCGCCCATAAAATAGCGAAAATCCTTTTCCTTTTTCAAAGGCCGATCCAACCCCACGGAAGAAACTTCCAGATAATAATGATCTTTGATAAAATCCGCCTCATCCAATAAAGGATCAATGGCCCGGCTCATAGCCTCGCAATCTTCAATGGCGATGCCGTTTTCCGCCGTTATAAATAGGCGCAGAAAATAATCGGGCCCCTCTTTAACATATTCAACATCAAAGAGTTCATAACCTAAGCCTTCTGCAACGGGGGTTGCCAGATGCTCCACCTTGGTTGCAATATTCTCTTTCATTCAACTCTCCTTTCGGGCAAAAGCAAGGAGGTTCGTGTTTCACGAACCTCCTTTTATTCAATGTACATTTGGATTATAGCACACTTTTTTCAAAAAAGCAAGCCTTTTTTCCTATTAATATATAAACCCTTCGTAGGGGAGGGGTTCCCCCTCCCGCCAGATTTACAACCGTGCCCGTAGGGGACGATGCCCACATCGTCCCGCCAAAATTCCATCAAACCAACGGGTCGTCGGTAAACGCCGCCCCCCTACGGTGAAAATTGCATTTTCCCCGCCCACGGCTTCCCCCTCGGGGGGAAGCTCCCGGCATCGCCGGGTGATGAGGGGATGCTCCTTTAAGCCATGCAACGGTAAAGGAAGGTCACGATCTCGCCACGGGAGCAGGTTTTATCCGGCGAGAAATTGCCGTCGCCGGTGCCGTTGGTTACACCTTTGTTTACTGCCCAAAGAACACCCTTTTCATAATAAGCCCCTGCTTTTACATCGGGGAAAGTATACTCCGGTAAGCCGGTTTCATTATAACTCCATTTTGCGGTTTCTAAAGTGCCGTTGGTATGCTGAATCGTCATGGCAGCGTGTTGTGTTTGAGTACCACCGAAGTATACATGACTAATCGGGGAACCATTAAAAGCATTCTCATAAATCACCGATAACTCTTTCGGCAAAAAAATCCGTTTCAATGAAGAACAATAGGAAAAGGTATTTAACAGAATTGCAGTTAATTTGCCTAAGATTTCCACCTCTTTCAGGCCGGTGCAACCGTAAAAGGCTTTATCGCCAATGGAAGTGACGCTATCCGGGATGGTCACGCCGGTCAGCCCGGTGCAACCGGAAAAGGCATGCTCGCCAATGGAGATGACGCCGGGTTCAATCTTTACTTCGGTAATCGAAGTTCCCCAAGGCGAAGGAGAAGAATCATAATAATTTTCCATTGAGCCATTCCCACTAATAGTGAGAACCGTGCCGTCCAGGGTCCAAGTGCAACTGCCGGTGGTGCCGGACGTGGCGGCGGCTACCGGGAACGCAAAGGTGCTGAGCATGGTGCATAAAAGCATCAAAACCAGCAGAATTGAACCAATTTTTTCATTTCTTTTTTCTCCTAAAAACAAAAAAGTGCGTAGCCGAAGCTACGCACGAAAAATACATAGCTCCATTTGCTGCGACACAAACTCACGACCTCACCAAAAGTAAAGCATGTGAAAACGAGCTTGTATTTTTACCGGTGGAAATAAAAATACAAACTTTACTTGTTGGTGATTATTGAGTTTATGTCGCAATTAAAGTTTACCACATCCTTTCCCAAAAATCAATCTTTCATTTTCCGCCCTATCTTTTCTACAACTTTTTATCGAAAAAAGCATTGCGGAATTCTTTTTAAATGATATAATGAAGAAAAAAAGCAAACGAGGTGTAAAGTAATGAACTGGGAACATTTGCGAGAAGAAGAATTTAAGGGCGCCATTGAAAAAAGTGGCGGTCTTTGCGTCATCCCTTTGGGGTGCATAGAAAAGCACGGCCAACAGCTGCCCGTGGGCACCGATGGCCTGGCGGTGACCGGCATCGTTCAGCAGGCGGCGGAATTGGAAGACGTGGTGGTGTTCCCCACCGGCTACTGGTTAGGAGATCTGACCGGCGCCCATGCCCGGAAGGATCCCATTGCCATGGGCCAGCCGGCTACATTGCCTTAAAGCCCACCACTTTACTGACCGTTTTAGAAGAACTTTGCGACGAGATCGCCCGGAACGGATTCCGCAAGATTCTGATCGTCAACGGCCACGGGGGCAACCAAGCTTTATTGAGTTATTTTATGCGGACCCAGTCCTATGAAACCAAAAGCTACGCCACTATGGCGGTGAACCATTGGGATAAGACCGATTATCCCCACTATCTGGTGGAGCATCGGGAGGAATATCCTATGCTTACCGATGAAGACATTGAGGTTTTGAAGGGCTATCAGGAAAAAGGCTTTGGCGGCGGCCACGCCGATTTCCGGGAAACTGCCCGAATTATGGGCCTGCATCCCCAGTTGATCGCCACCGACCGCTATGATGCGGAATCCGGCCTTTCCACCCGCCGTTCCGATTATCTCAAAGAACTGGGTGTCAGCATCGTAAACAGTTGGGGCATCAATTATCCCAACGCCATTGAGGGTTACCCCTCCTTTGGCTGTACCGAAACCATCGGTCAGGCGATCGTGGCCCATGAAGCCCGGCGGTTGGCGAAGATCTTCAAGGTTTTGAAGGAAGACGAAGAATGTGTGCGGATCGTTCAAAAACTTCCGCCCCTGGAGAAATAAAATGACAGTAAAAGAATTGACTGCCGCTTTGGGCATCGAAGCCTATCCGGCGAATTTAGAAACCTATTCCCAAACCGCCCTAGATATCTGCGATACAGCAAGAATCCGGGCGCTGGAAGAAAAATACGGCTTATTGAAAGAATATACGGATCTTGCCCTGCGGGGCGCCGAGGCCTTGCGCCAAGATCCCCTGCGCCACGCTTGGGGGAACCTGGCGGCGGATTACCTTTTGAACTGCCCCTACCGGCAGCGGGAACGGGTTCCTTATTTGCCGGGGGAAGATCTGGCCGCCGATGCCCTGCATCTTTTGATTTTGTTGCCCTTGGTGGAACCGGCTATGGAGAACTACCGTAAACGGGGGCTGGAAGAGGATACCATTCAAACGCTTTTCGCCTCTTTCTATAACTGCACCAAAACCGGCTCCGACCGGGCCGGCAGACCCCTGATGACCCGGGCCTATTTCTACTGGCTGACCCACTATACCGATAACCTGCTGTTCCGGCTGGGGGTCTTTAATTTTGAACTTGCCGTTTATAAAGGGGATGCCATCTTCCTGAAAAATGATGCTACCGGCGAAGCCGTTGCCCTGATGACCGGCGGAAAATTCCACAGGAGCGGCCGTTCTTTGGGCTCCACCGGCTTGGAAGACGAGGAAGGCTCCTTCGAGGCAGTCTTCACCGAAACGGACACCCATTGGTCGGGCTATATTGCCCAAAACGCCCGGGTCAAGCCGGAACTGCGCACCTTCTCTAAAACGGAATGGCGTTGCATCTTAAAGCAAGGCCAAGATATTTTGGGAATCCATATCCCCAAGGGAGCGGATTTCAGCCCCGAAGCCATCGACGAGAGCCTTCGGCTCGGGCAGAAATTCGTGGCGGAACGGTACCCGGATTTTGACGTGCAATGCCTCCATTGCAGTTCTTGGCTGCTGGATCCCACCCTGAAAGAGATTTTGGGCGAAAACTCCAAGATCGTGGGCTTCCAGGAGCGGTTTTTGCGGTCCCCGAAACCCAGCGAAAACGGCGCCGTTTTTGGCTTTGTGTTCCAGATGAACCGCCCGGAAGACCTGACCACCCTGCCCGAAGACACCCGCCTGCAACGAGCCATCAAAGAACGCTACCTGCGAGGCGACTATATCTATACCGTCCCCGGCATCATTGTACCGTGAACCCGATAAAATGCCCCACCTTTTACCGCCGATCACGATCGGCGAGGAAAAAAGAGTGACGATTTCGTCAAAATGATCCGAAGCTGTATGTGGATACTGCGAAGGTCATTTTGGCGGAAAGTGGAAAAATTCAATCAAAACTCGGCTTCGGCCGAGTTTTTTCCTTTTAATACCATCAAAAAAAGAAAAGGAACTACCGTTTCTATCCTATGATAAGAATTGGTAGTCCCTTTATTATTTACTTATTTTTCCACGGTCGGTGCCTTTTTTACCGCCGATCACCATTCGGTTTGGATGACTTCGCCGTTGTAAAGCTTTTGCGCATTTTCTAAAATACGATCCACATTCAAGGTGCTCACGTAGAACCGCCCGGTTCCGTTCAGTTCCACAAAGCATTTCAATTCATTCACAGGATAAAACCGCATGGTTTCCACCGTGCCGTCTTTCAAGGTGAATTCCACCGTCAGCCGGGGTTCGCTCCCCGCCGGTTTATCCCCCAAATCATTAATTGCAACGGTGAGAATATGGGAATAGAAATCCGAAAAATGCTCGCTGTTCACCTGCTTATTATTAATGGTAACGAAGAAATCGCCCACATCATCTTTTTCGCCGATATCAATATAATAATTCTTGCCCTGGCCGGTCACTTTGATGGCCGAAAGGGCGTCCGCCGCCCGGCCATAGATCATATCTTCGCAAAGGTCTTTCAAAGGCAAGCCCAGAAAATCGGTGTTGGTTGATTCCAAAGAATGAACGAATTTTCCGCCCAGCGTATAGCAATATTGATAGCCGGCATCGGTGGTGTCGCCGAAATGCACTTCCACCGTTTTCCCTTTCAAAGTATATTTAAAGGTATATGCCGGCTGATCCAACCCGAACTTTTTCAGCCCTTCGGGGGAAGTATCGTCCCCCACCACAGCGCAAGAAGTTAAGGCGGAAAGCAGGTTGGTGATGCTTTCTTCGTGCACCGAATTGAAGGAATGGCGAATAGGTTCTGTCATCAGGAAGGTGGTTCCCACCTCTTCTTCCCCCAATTGTTGCATAATCAGTTTTAGGTTTTCGTTCCGTTTATTTCCGCCGATATAGATATCGTTAAAGGTTTCCATTTCAGCGGCCTCGCCGGTATATTCGATCATCGTATCGGTATAAAACTGATAGCGGGCCAATAACACCTTATTGGGAACGGTGGAATCGATCAGATACACCGCCGGATCCCCCACCATTTTGCAATAATAATTGCCGGTGGCCGAAGTGGTGCCGATATTGAACTGGATGGTTTCGCCCTTATTCAAGATCGAAACGGAGCCGGTAGGATGATTCAGGCCGTAGCCCTCCATCTGTTCCTCCGACGGATTTTCGATCACCTTTTTTGTGGCGGTGAGGGAGCCGATCTCCTCCAACATCCCGATCACGCCATCGTTGTTTACGCTATAGCCTTTTTTACCGTCTACATAGTAGGTTCCGATGGCCTGTTTAACCAGCGTATATTCATCGAAGGTGTTTTTGATCTTCACCGAGTCTGCCTCGGTCAGGTTCAGATCCAGAAGGGTAACGGCGTTTCCCTTTTCGTCGCCGGCCTCATCCTTGGGGAGCACAAAGGCCACCAACACCCAAAGGGCAATGGCCAAAACCACCGTAACCGCCAGCAGGATGATCAAGGGTTTCAAACGCTTTATCATAGGTATCTCCTCCGGAAGTAAACGATCAGGCCCAGAATCAGGAAGATGGCGGGAATCACGCCCACGAAGATAATAGAGGCCCAGCGCACCGCCGAGGTTGTTAGGGTCATCATAGTGGAGCCGGCAGCCTTATTAGCGTCCATAATTTCCGCCTCCGTTTCGTTTACCATCATCTTATAAACGTTATAGATAAAATTGCTGTTGCCGTTATAGGTCATCAGGGTCTGGTTCAGAATATCCACAGAGCCTGCCAGGAACACGTGGCTTTCCACCGCCACGTTATTCAGGAACTTATAACGAGTGGCGATCGCGGCCACGTTAAAGGGGCCCTTGGCATCGCCGGTTGCCTGTTCGTAACTGGAATGAACCCCATCGGCACTCTTGGCATAGGATTCTTCGGAAGTGGTGAGCACAGCGCCGGTTTCGGTGATATCCTGGCTTTCAAACAGCAAGGAGATGGTCCGGGCGTAGGGAACCACGCTCA
>JAZNEH010000137.1:0-6247 GCA_045588515.1 Eubacteriales bacterium | reverse complement strand
TGCCGGAAGGCTCGGGTGGGGGAGGCTCCTAAATCTTGAGCCGCCTCATAAATGGAATAATCCACCTGCCGCAGTTTCGGCATCACAGCCAAAATCACATAGGGGATATTAAAGGTAATATGGGCCAGCAAAACGGTGCCGAATCCCAATTTTACGCCGATGAACGAGAAAAAGAGCATCATAGAAACGCCGGTGATGATATCCGGGTTTAAAACCGGCAGATAGGTCACGTTCATTACAGCGTTCCGTTTCCAGCGGCGCAACCGCTGAATTCCAAAGGCCGCCATGGTGCCGATAATCGTGGAAATCACAGCAGAAATCCCTGCAATAATCAAAGTATTTCCCAAGGCACTCATAACCTGCTCGTCTTTGAATAGGTTTACATAATTTTCGAAGGTAAATCCGCTGAAAACCACCCGGCTTCTCCCGCTGTTGAAGGAAAAGAGAACCAAATAGGCAATGGGCATATATAAAAATAGGAAGACAAGAGCCATATAACTCTTCTGCAAGGTTTTAATCATAGTAGGCCCTCCTTGGTTTCATCGTCCAGAAAACTGAAGATCACTAAAACAAAGAGGATCAAAACCATCATGACCAAACTGATGGCGGCGCCCACATTGGGATTATATACGCTGAGGAATTGTTCCTGAATCACGTTGCCGATCAGGTTAAATTTGGCGCCGCTCAATTTTTCCGAGATCACAAAGGTGGAGATGGTGGGCACAAAGACCATAATGATCCCACTGCCGATGCCGGGCATTGTGAGGGGCAGGATCACCTTTTGAAACACCCGGAACCGGTTGGCGCCCAGATCTTCGGCGGCTTCCACAATGCGATAGTCCAGCTTTTCCAAAGAGGTGTAGATGGGCAGAACCATAAAGGGCAGATAGTTATAAATCAAGCCTAAAACAACCGCAAATCCGGAACTAACCAACTGCACCCGGATCCCCGCATCATCCAGACGGGTCTGGAGCATCATTAAAATATCCTGCATAGCTTGGGTGCGGAGCACAAAGTTGATCCACATCGGAAGCATCAGCAAGATCATTAGAAAGTTTTTGGTCCTTTCGCTCTGGCGGGCCATCATATAGGCCAGAAAATAGCCGATCACCAAGCAAAAAGCCGTGGCGATCAAGGCATAATAGACCGAGCGGAGCAAAACCTGCCAATAACGGCCGATCTGGGCCACGTTATCTAAGGTGAAAGCACCGCCGCTGGTGGTAAAAGCACTGTAGGCGATCATCAAAAGGGGCGCAACGATGAACAAAATCGCCCAAATATAATAAGGAACAGCGATCAGATTCTTTTTCAATTAGCGGTACCTGCCTCCTTTTTCATAATATGGATATATTCGGGAATGATCTCCATCCCGATGCGGGAGCCGGGCTCCTTGCAGGTGATGGAATGGATCTTCCAAAGATAGTTTGCGCTGCGCACCATCATTTCATAATGCACGCCCTTGAAAGTAACGGTTTCCACCGTTCCGCAAAGCATCCCTTCTTTGGGCTCCTGAATTTCAATATCTTCCGGCCGCACAACCACGTCAACGGCCACGTTTTCGCCAAAGCCGCTGTCCACACAGGGAAATTCCACGTTTTCAAACCGCACCAAAAGATCTTTGATCATCGTTCCTTCGATGATGTTGCTTTCGCCGATGAAATCCGCAACAAAGGGATTGATGGGCTCGTTATAAATATCTTCCGGCGTGCCGATCTGTTGGATCAGGCCGTCTTTCATAACAACAACGGTGTCGCTCATCGTCAGGGCTTCTTCCTGATCGTGGGTCACGTAGATAAAGGTGATGCCCATCTGCCGCTGGATCCGTTTCAGTTCATTCTGCATTCCTTTACGCAGTTTCAGATCCAAGGCGCCCAAAGGCTCATCCAAAAGCAAAACTTTCGGATTATTAATCAACGCCCGGGCAATGGCTACCCGTTGTTGCTGGCCGCCGGAAAGGGAAGTAACGTTCCGTTTATCGAATCCTTTTAGATTCACCAGTTCCAGCATTTCCTTCACCCGCCCCTTGATCTCTTCTTCGGGGGTTTTGGAAATGCGCAGGCCAAAGGCAATGTTATCGTATACATTTAAATGGGGGAACAGGGCATATCGCTGAAAAACGGTATTAACCTGTCGCTTATGGGGCGGCAGATCGGTGATATCCTGGCCTTCAAACAGAACTTTTCCTTCCTGGGGCTGCACAAATCCCGCAATGGCCCGCAGAGTGGTGGTCTTCCCGCAACCGGAAGGGCCTAAAAAGGTCACGAATTCTTTATCCTTAATATTTAAGTTGAAATGGTCCAGAATAACCTCATCGTCAAACGAAACATGGATATCCTTCAGTTCAATGATGTTTTTCAACGCAGGTGGATCCTCCTCAAGCAATTAATAATATTATAACAGTTTATAATATAAACACTTGCTATTCGTTTGTCAATAAAAATCTGCAAAAAAATACAGTTTTTTTGATAAGATTTCCCAAAGAACCTTCAAAAGGCCGGAGCTGTTTTTGGGTTTCCTTCTGAAAACTCTTTTTTTCTCTTATTTCCTTTGAAATGCTCGCTTTTTTCAAGAAACCCGATTTTTACAGAGGAACATAGTAGCACTTTAATGTGCTAAAAACCTAACGAAATAAATTTTTTTTGAAAACTGTATTGACATCTTAAAATGTATATGATAGAATTATTCACATAATTTTAATCGTTTTTTCAAAAACGGTAAAAAGAAAGATTGAAAAAAAGAGGTAAAGAACAATGAAAAGAATGTTGAAGTTTTCTTGTCTGATCGTTGCCCTGGTAATGGTTCTGGCCTGCTTCGCCGGTTGCGGCAAGAAGGAAGAAGCCACTGCTTTGAAGATCGGTATCACCGGCCCCCTGACCGGCGGTGCTGCAATCTATGGTAACGCTGTGAACAACGCTGCTAAGATCGCCGTTGAAGAAATCAACGCTTTGGGCGGCATCCAGTTCGAGTTCCTGTGTGAAGACGACGTGCACGATGCTGAAAAAGCCGTGAATGCGTATAACACCCTGAAAGACTGGGGTATGCAGATTTCTCTGGGCTCCGTAACTTCCGCCCCCGGTACTGCTACTTCTGCCGAAGCCAAGAATGATAACATCTTCTTCCTGACTCCTTCCGCTTCCTCCACCGACGTTCTGGGCGGTGTTGCCAATGCGGTAACCGGCGCTGTGGATATCGAACGTAAGGCTAACGTTTTCCAGATGTGCTTTATGGATCCCAACCAAGGTGAAGCTTCTGCTCAGTATATTGCCGATCAGAAGTTGGGCACCAAGATCGCTGTAATCTATAAGAACGACGATAACTATTCCACCGGTATCTATAACAGTTTCAAGGTTAAGGCTGATGAACTGAAACTGGAAATCGTTTCCACCACCACCTTCACCGAAGATACCAAAACCGATTTCTCCGTTCAAGTTGCCGATGCAAAAGCAAAAGGCGCTGATCTGGTATTCCTGCCGATGTATTATGAATCTGCCGCTCTGATCCTGAAAGAAGCCAAGGACACCGGCTTTGCTCCCAAGTTCTTTGGCGTAGACGGTATGGATGGTATTCTGGGCCTGGAAGGCTTCGATACTTCTCTGGCCGAAGGCGTTATGCTGCTGACTCCCTTCAACGCTGACGCTACCGATGCTAAGACCACTGCTTTCGTAACCAAGTATAAGGAAAAACACAACGAAGTTCCCAATCAGTTTGCTGCTGATGCTTATGACTGTATCTATGCCATTTATCAGGCTCTGGGCAACGGCGATGCTCTGAAGAACGAAGACGGCACCTATAACTATGCCATCTCCGCTGAGGATCTTTGCGAAATGCTGAAGGCTAAGTTCACCTCCGCTGATTTTGTGTTCGACGGCCTGACCGGTGAGCAGATGACTTGGGCTACCGACGGTACCGTTTCCAAGACCCCCAAGGGTATGGTAATTCAGAACGGTGCTTATGTTGGTATGTAATCCCGGCTTAAAAGCGTAATTTTAATATTGAGGGTTGCCGGTCCGGCAGCCCTCAATTGAGTTTTTAAAATAAAAAATTTTGAGGTGAAAACGTGCTTACCTTTTTGAACCATTTCATCAATGGCATCAGTCTGGGCAGCATTTACGCCATCATTGCTTTGGGTTATACTATGGTTTACGGCATCGCTAAGATGCTGAACTTTGCCCATGGCGACGTCATTATGGTTGGCGCTTATGTTTGCTTCTTTGCCATTGCCAAATTCAACCTGCCCCCGGTGGTAGGATTGTTGTTGGCCATCGTGATTTGTACTCTGCTGGGTATTATGATCGAGCGGCTGGCCTATAAACCTCTGCGTCAGGCCACTTCTCTGGCCGTTTTGATCACCGCCATCGGTGTTAGTTACTTTTTGCAAAATGCGGCTCAATTGCTTTGGACCTCCAATCCCAAGATCTTCCCGGATCTTTTTGGCGGCGCCAAGATCACGCTGTTCGGCGGCGATATGATTATCCCCATCGGAACGCTGATTACCATTGCGGCTTGCGTTTTGATTATGATCGTTTTAACATTCTTTACCAATAATACTAAAATGGGCAAGGCTATGCGGGCCTGCTCGGAAGATAAAGGGGCAGCCCAGTTGATGGGGATTAACGTGAACCGCACCATTTCGGTCACCTTCGCCATCGGCGCCGCTTTGGCGGCCATCGCCGGCGTGTTGCTTTGTTCCGCTTATCCCTCCTTGGTGCCCACCACCGGCTCTATGCCCGGCATTAAAGCCTTCACTGCCGCCGTGTTCGGCGGAATCGGCTCCATCCCCGGCGCATTGCTGGGCGGCGTGTTGCTGGGCGTGATTGAAATTTTTGCCGGCGCCTATATTTCCACCCAACTTTCCAATGCCATTGTATTTTTGGTGTTGATCCTAGTTCTGCTGATTAAGCCGACCGGTTTGTTGGGCAAAAAGATCAATGAGAAAGTGTAAGGTGAGCGAAATGAAGAAATTGAATTTTAAAGGCTCCCTTAGTAATTGGCTTACATATGCAGGCGTGATTATCGCCTTTGTTGTGTTGCAGTTATTGGCAACCACCGGCGGGATCTCTTCCACCTTGAAGGGGCAATTGGTTCCCGTTTGCGCCTATGTGGTTATGGCTCTTTCCTTGAACCTGACCGTTGGCGTGTTGGGCGAATTGAGCCTGGGCCACGCCGGATTTATGAGCGTGGGTGCCTTTTCCGGCGCTGTGGCTGCCGCTGCTTTGAGCAGTTCTATTCCTAACGATGGCTTGCGCCTGATGATCGGTATGGTGATCGGCGCATTGCTGGCCGCTGTGGCCGGCGTGATCGTTGGCGTGCCCGTTCTGCGGTTGCAAGGCGACTATCTGGCGATCGTAACTCTGGCCTTCGGCGAGATTATCAAGTCCATCGTTACCAACCTGTATATCGGTGTGGATGCCAAGGGCCTGCATATCAGTTTTTTGAAAAATACCCTGCAAATGGATGGCGGTAAAATGATTATGAATGGCCCTATGGGCGTTCCCGCCAACACTAAAATTTCCACCTTCCTGGCGGGCTTTATCCTGATTATGATCACTCTGGTTGTGATTTTCAATCTGGTGAAAAGCCGCTCCGGCCGTGCCATTATGGCTCTGCGGGATAACCGGATCGCCGCCGAAAGCGTGGGGATCAACGTAACCAAGTATAAACTGATGGCTTTTGTGATCTCGGCCTCTTTGGCCGGCGCCGCCGGTGCTCTGTTTGGCTTGAGCCAGAACACCATCGTTGCCACCAAGTTTGATTTTAACACCTCAATTTTGGTATTGGTGTTCATGGTGCTGGGCGGCCTTGGCCGGATGTGGGGCTCCATTATTGCCGCCGCCGCATTGACCATCCTACCTGAAATGCTCCGTGAATTCTCTGAATACCGGATGCTGATCTATGCCATTGTTTTGATCCTTGTGATGCTGGCGACCAATAATCCTACTCTGAAAAACTTCTTTGGTAAGTTCTTCAGAAAATTGACCCGGAAAGGAGCGGAAGAAGAATGACCAATCCTTTTATAAAAGAAAAGACTAAAATGGTTCCCGTTCCCAGCCATTCTATTATCCCCGAGCGGGATTTAGGGAAAGATCCCATTCTGGAGTGTCGCCATCTGGGCATCGACTTCGGCGGCCTGCACGCCGTTAGCGATCTGAACTTAACCATCGGCCGCACAGAAATCGCCGGTTTGATCGGCCCCAACGGAGCCGGTAAGACCACCGGTTTCAACCTGCTGACAAAAGTATATCAGCCC
>JAZNEH010000136.1:0-5356 GCA_045588515.1 Eubacteriales bacterium | reverse complement strand
GTGCTCTGCCAGCTGAGCTAATGGATCATTTCCAACGCTAGTATATTATAGCCTGTCTATTTCCATTTGTCAAGAAAAATTTTTTTAAAAAAATAAAGGTATTTTATCAGTTTTTTTGTATTTCATTATTAGAAGGACTTTTTTTGACAAAAAACTAAGAAGAAAGGGATGTGCAAATGAATTTTCGTGAACAATTAGAGCAATTGGAACGGCAACAACTCTCGACTTTTGCTGCCCTTTCTGCGGAAAGCCAAGGCCGGGAAGAAGCATTGGAGCCTTGCCCTTTAAGAACCTGTTATATGCGGGATCGGGATCGGGTTCTTCATTCCAAGGCGTTCCGGCGGCTAAAACATAAAACCCAAGTTTTTTTGAGCCCATCGGGGGATCATTATCGAACCCGGCTGACCCACACTTTAGAGGTTGCCCAGATCTCCCGCACAATATCCCGCTGTTTGCGATTAAATGAAGATTTAACCGAGGCCATCGCCTTAGGCCATGATTTGGGCCACACGCCTTTCGGCCACGCCGGGGAGCGGGCTTTGGATGAGATCAGTTCCCTGCATTTTTGCCATAATGAGCAGAGTGTGCGGGTGGCGAAGGTTTTGGAACGCCTGAATCTTACTTATGAAGTTCTGGAAGGTTTTGAAGGGCATACCGGCCCCCATCTGCCGGAAACTTATGAAGGGCAGGTGGTGCGGTTGGCTGATCGCATTGCCTATATTAACCACGATATCGATGATGCCATCCGGGGCGGGATCATCCGGGAAGAGGATCTGCCTGCGGAAGCCACGGCCATTCTGGGGCACAACCACGGCCAGCGGCTGAATAGTTTGGTTTGGGGCGTTGTGGATCATAGCCTGGATAACGATCAAGTTTCCCTCTGCCCGGGCATTACCATTGACCCAGAAGTGGGGGCGGCCTTGGATCTTTTGCGTCGGTTTATGTTTGAAAATGTTTATACCGGCTCCAAAGCCAAAGAGGAAGAATCCAAAGCGGAAAAGTTGATGCAGCGGCTTTACCGGCATTTTATGAAATCCCCGGAGGAGCTCTCTGTGGAATACCGGCCTGTGATGGAAGCCGAAGGAAAAGAACGGGCGGTTTTGGATTATTTGGCGGGGATGACGGATACCTATGTGGTGAAACTTTATAAAGAACTATATCTGCCGAAAGGATGGGAAGGCTAATGGCAATCGACAGTCAATTTCTGGCAGAACTGAAAGGCCGCAACAGTATTGTAGACGTTATCGGTTCCGCCATTCAGTTAAAACGCAACGGCACCCGCCATACCGGCCTTTGCCCCTTCCACGGGGAAAAAACACCGTCCTTCACCGTATTTGAAGAAACGGCCTCTTATTACTGTTTCGGATGCGGCGCCGGGGGCGATGTGATAACCTTTGTGAAACAATATCAGAACCTGGACTATATGGAAGCGGTGCGCTATCTGGCCGATCGGGTGGGGATGGCGTTGCCGGACCGGGATGATAAAGCCGCTGAGTTTGCCCGGAGAAGCCGGGAGCGGATGTATGAAATGCATAAACTGGCGGCTCGGTTTTATTATAAGAATTTAATAAGTCCCCAAGGGAAAGCCGGGCTGGATTATTTAACCAACCGGGGCATTGATAAAGCCTCTATCACTCGCTTTGGGCTGGGATATGCGCCGGATTCTTTTGATAGCCTGCGCAGTTTTCTGCGGAGCCAGGGATATTCCGATGAGGAAGGGCTGGCGGCCGGCCTTTTGGCGAAAAGCGAAAAAGGCCATAAATACGATAAATTCCGCAATCGGGTGATGTTCCCGGTTTTTGATCTGCGGGGAAATGTGGTGGCTTTTTCCGGCCGTATTTTAGGGGATGGACAACCCAAATATCTGAACTCGCCGGAAACCCCCATCTACACCAAGGGGAACTGCGTGTTTGGCCTGCATCTGGCGAAAAATCAGCCGGAGGGGCTTTTGATCCTTTGCGAAGGGAACTTGGATGTGGTTTCGTTGCATCAGGCAGGATTTTCCGGGGCAGTTGCTCCCTTGGGCACCGCCTTTACCAAAGAGCAGGCACGAATTTTGGCCCGCTATGCCAAAAACGTGGTGGTGGCTTTTGATAATGATTCGGCGGGTTTGAAAGCCACTGAGAAGGCCATCAATTTTTTGGAAGAAAACGGAATTCCTGTGCGGGTGTTGCAAATGAGCGGCGCCAAAGACCCGGATGAATTTATTAAAAACTATGGGCGGGAACGTTTTGAGTTATTATTAAAGAGTTCTAAAACACCCATTGAGTTCCAGTTGGAAAAACTCAAGGCCGGAATGGATCTGCGGGATACCGCTATGCAGATGGAATATCTGCGGCGGGCTGTGCGGGTGATTGCCGGGATCGATAGCCCGGTGGAACGGGATGTTTATATCGGCAAATTGAGCCGGGAATTGGGAATCTCTGCTGATTCCACCCGGGAAACAGTGAACCGCACCCGCAAGCGGGTGATCTCGGCGGAGCGCAAAAAAGAGATCCGCAGCGGTGAACAGGATATGAAGGGCACCTATGATCGGGTGAACCCGGAGCGATCCGGCGCCTTGCGGGCCGCCCGCAGCGAGGAAATGATCTTGGCCCTTTTGGCTCGGCATCCCGATCTTTGGAAAATCGCCCGGGAGCAGTTGCCACCGGAAGGATGGATCACCGGCTTCAACCGGAGGGTTTATGAATTTATGCTGGAAGAATATCAAAGCAATCCGGATCAGTCGATGCCGATCTTTGCAAAGGCCTTTGATGAAAAGGAAATGGCAAGAATTTCCTTCTTCATTAATACGCCGATCCTGCGGGGGGACCCTGCAGAACAGTTAGGGGATTGTATTCAAGTGATTAAAAACGAAGGAGCCAAACGGGTAGATGCCGGCGCACTTTCGCCGGAGGATCTGATGCGGCGTCTTCAGGGAAAGGGAGAAGAAGGATGAATTTAGACAAAAAACAAGTATTTAAAGAATTGATTGAACTGGGGAAGAGCAAAGGCTCTCTCAGCAACCGGGAGATTATGGATATCCTGGATGAAGTGGCAATGGATCCGGAACAGATCGAAAAACTGTTTGACCTTTTAGAAGAGGCCGGCGTGGAGATTATCGAAGATTCCGTTGACGATATGGAAGATATTTCCCGGATCGCCGAGATTGTGGAAGAACCCCAAGCGGATGAAGAAGCCGTTTCTGTAGAACCCGGTGAACAGCCCATCGTGGATGACCCGGTAAAGGTTTATTTGAAGGAAATCGGCAAGGTTCCGCTTTTGAGCGGCGAAGAAGAAATTGAACTGGCAAAGAAGATGATCCGGGGCGCCGAAGTGCAACGGATGCTGGATCTGATGGAACGCCGAGGTGCAGATGGCGCAGAATTTACCGAGGAAGAGGAAATGATTCTGGAAACGTTACCTGAAACCTTTTCCGAGGAGGAACTGGCGGCGTTTAATAAAGATATCAAAGCCGGGGAGCGGGCCAAGAAGCGCCTTTCCGAGGCGAACTTGCGGTTGGTGGTTTCCATTGCCAAACGATATGTGGGCCGCGGAATGCACTTTTTGGATCTGATCCAGGAAGGCAATCTGGGTTTGATTAAAGCCGTTGAAAAATTCGATTACGAAAAGGGCTATAAATTCTCCACCTATGCTACTTGGTGGATCCGCCAAGCGATTACCCGGGCCATCGCTGATCAGGCCAGAACGATTCGTATCCCGGTTCATATGGTGGAAACCATCAATCGGGTGATGCGGGTTTCTCGCCAGATGCTTCAGGAACTGGGCCGGGATCCCACCAGCGAAGAAATCGCCCGGGAGATCAATCAGCCGGAAGAAAAAGTGCGTGAGATTTTGAAGATCGCCTTGGACCCCGTTTCTTTGGAAACGCCTATTGGTGAGGAAGAAGATAGCCATTTGGGCGATTTTATCCCTGATGATGATATTCCCGCTCCTGTGGAAGCAACTTCCCAAATTATGCTTCGGGAACAGTTGGTGGAAGTGCTTTCAACCCTGACTCCCCGGGAAGCGAAGGTTTTGGAACTGCGCTTTGGCTTGCGTGATGGTCGCCAGCGTACATTGGAAGAAGTGGGCAAGGAATTCGATGTAACCCGTGAACGGATCCGCCAGATCGAATCCAAAGCGTTGCGCAAACTTCGCCATCCCAGCCGTAGCCGGAAACTGAAGGATTTTTTAAATAACTGATAGAAATTCCCGGGAGGAAACTCCCGGGAAAATTTGTAGTATTATGATTTTTGTTCCATATTATTATCAAAACTTCAAATGTATTGCCGATCAATGCCGCCATAACTGTTGCATTGGCTGGGAAATTGAGATTGATGCCGAAAGTTTGGCACGCTATCAGCAGATCAGGGGGTCCTTTGGCGAGCAACTTCGCAAGGGGATCTTGCAGAGTGGGAACGAGGCTTCTTTTAAATTGGATGAAAAGGAGCGCTGTTTCTTTTTAGATCAGCAGGGGCTTTGCAAAATTTATCGGGAATTGGGGGAAGATCACCTTTGTGCGATCTGCAAAGATCATCCCCGGTTCCGGAATTTCTTTTCCGACCGGATAGAAATGGGCTTAGGTCTTTGCTGCGAGGAAGCCGCCCGGCTGATCTTGAACCAATCTGAACCCTTCCGGTTGGTGGCACTGAAATCGGGAAAGGCGGACCCCACCGCCGAGGAATCGGCTTTCTATGCCTTTCGTCAAAATCTGTTTCAAACGCTGCAAAACCGGGCAATCCCGATGGCAGAACGCTTGCCGAAACCTGCCATATCGCCCGCTGAATGGGCGGCCTTTTACTTAACCTTAGAACGGTTGAATTCGGCTTGGACTCCGCTTTTAGAAAGGTTAAAAGGAACCGTGGATTGGCTCCTTCCGGATCAAATGGAGCGTCCTTTGGAGCAGTTAGCGGTTTATTTTCTTTATCGTCATCTGCCGGATGGGATCTGGGAAGGAACTTTGCTTCAACGGCGGGATTTTGCCTTTTTAAGCGTATGGATGATTGCCACTCTTCGGCAGTTAACGGGAGAGTCTTTGGAAGATTTGGCCCGGCTTTACTCGGCGGAAATTGAATATTCCGACGAGAATTTGCAAGCCATTTTAAAAAAACTTTAAAAAAACATTGAAGTCCTGTTTAACGGACATCTCCTTTTGTATAATAAAGCCATCAAAACAAGAAAAAGGAGATGAACAGTATGAACGTACTTTGGTATGTAATGGTAAGCGGCGGTTTTATGGCGATTGGTTTATTGGGGAGCAAGGCTCAGGAGATTAAGCGGTTGAAAAATGAGTTGGCCCGCCGGGAGGCGGAATCCATTCATCATCTCCCGGAAATAGAGGCTCCCCGCATCTGCCGTTTCCCGGTGAACTGAA
>JAZNEH010000135.1:0-3223 GCA_045588515.1 Eubacteriales bacterium | reverse complement strand
TGAATAATCTCCATATGCAATAATCCCAAAAATCCGCAGCGGAACCCGAATCCCAATGCCACAGAGGTTTCCGGCTCAAACATAAAGGAAGCATCGTTCAGTTTCAGTTTGGCCAAGGCCTCTTTTAAATCGTCGTAGCGGGCGCCATCGGCCGGATAAATGCCGGAAAAAACCATAGGCGTGCAGGGCTTATAGCCGGGCAGAGCTTCCGCACAGGGGCGTTCTGCCAAAGTGACAGTATCACCCACCCGGGTATCCTCCACGCTTTTAATAGAGGCGGTGAAATAGCCCACCTGGCCAGCCTGCAAAATCCCGCTGGGTTCCAGCCCCAGGGGCCGCATCCAGCCACATTCCACAATATCAAATTCCGCCCCGGTTGCCAACATCCGGATCCGATCGCCGGTTCTCAAGGTGCCTTCCATCATCCGCACATATACGATAACGCCCCGATAGCTATCATAATAACTATCAAAGATCAACGCCGATGCAGGCCCATCGGGATCGCCGGTGGGAGCCGGAATATTTTTCACCACCGCCTCCATCACAGCGGGCATATTAATATTATTTTTTGCCGAAACCCGGGGCGCATCCAAAGCCGGAATGCCGATCACATCTTCGATCTCCCGGGCCACCCGATCCGGGTCGGCCGCCGGCAGATCGATCTTATTAATGACCGGGATCAGTTCCAGATCATTATCCAAAGCAATATAGGTGTTTGCCAAGGTCTGGGCCTCGATGCCCTGAGAAGCATCCACCACCAAAACCGCTCCTTCGCAAGCGGCCAACGCCCGGGAAACTTCATAGTTAAAGTCCACGTGCCCCGGGGTATCGATCAGATTGATCTCATATTGCTCCCCGTCTTCCGCCTGATAATCCAGCCGAACAGCCCGGGCCTTAATGGTGATGCCCCGTTCTCGCTCCAGATCCATATTATCCAGCAATTGATCCTCCATCTCCCGTTTTTCAACGGTATTGCAAAGTTCCAAAAGCCGGTCGGCAATGGTGGATTTCCCGTGGTCAATATGGGCAATGATTGAAAAATTTCGTATATTCTTTTGATTCAAAGTTATTCTCCTAAATGATCGCAGATCTTTCAATTATTCTTCTTCCGGATCCGCCTCAACTTCCGGCAGTTCCGAAATATATTCTCCTAACTCTTCCAAGTCCGGCGCTTCCGATTCTTCCGTTTCCGGCGCCTTCGGCGCTTCCGGGATCAAGGGCAGTTTTTTCAAAATTAACCAGGCAATCAGCATATAAACAAGGCCTTGCAGCGATCTGATCACCGTTGTTCCTGCTCCACTTGGGTTTTGCAGTAAACGGAAAAGCGGCGCTGCAAAGGCAGAAAAGCCCAAAATCAATAGATAGCAACAATTCCGGGCCAACCGCTCCCGGGGAGCCGTTCCCCCAGCCATCCCCCGCACCAACTGCAGGTTCATTAAAAGAATTGCGCATAATCCCAGCATCCCTAAGGTATACTCGGAAATATGCAGATCCCGATACGTGGTCCAGAAATAAACCACAACGCACGCCCCGGAATGAAGCATCGTTAAAAGCCCCCAGAGATTCCCTTTGGGATCCCCCAAAGCCAAAACAAACCATCCCACAGCACCCAGCAAATAGAATATGGCCTCAACCGATAAGGGCCCGCTCTTCAAAATCACCAGCGCCAGATCCAAAACAGCCACCATCGCCAACACTAAAAACAACTGCCGCACCAGGAACGAGATCCATTTCCCTTCGTTTCCGGTCAGCGGGGCTGTTTTCTTGCCGTGGCAACAAAGCCATGTGAAGCCCAGGCCCAGTAATAAAACAGCCACCAACCCGATCTGCAGGCCCTTGGAAAAGGGCGTGGCTGAAAAATAGCCTTCCCGATCGATCACTGTAAAATATTGAACGATTCTGATCAGCCCGGCCAAGCCGCCCAGCACCAAAGAACCGATGGTTACTTTTTTGATATTCATTCTATCGTTTCCTTTCATCAGGTAGGGATATAATAACACATATTAATTATAAGGTTTTCAGGCTAAAATGTAAAGGGCTTTCAGGAAATTATTGCAATTGGAAAGAAAGTGTGATAATATTAATTAGATAGAAATGAGTGAGGTAACGAAATGATCATTATCGAAGAATACAAGCAACGTTTAAACGAGTTCAAAAAAGATCTGAACATTCTGGAAGAAGCCTTGAAAATTGCAGATCTCCGCAAGCAGATCGAGGCCGATGAAGCCCTAACCGCCGCCGAGGATTTCTGGAATGATATTGCCAACTCCCAAAAGGTGTTGCAAACCATTAAAAACAATAAAAATACGGTGGAAAACTTTGAAAAACTCCTCGCCTCCCATGAGGATCTGGGCGCCCTTTTGGAAATGGCCGAAATGGAGCCGGAAGAATTGGAAGAGGAAGTGCAATCGGAATTTGCCGCCTTTGAAAAACGGCTGGAGCAAGCCAATCTGCAAACCCTGCTCAGCGGCGAATACGATCATAGCAACGCCATCATCACCTTCCACGCCGGTGCCGGCGGCACCGAGGCTCAGGACTGGGTGGAGATGCTTTATCGGATGTATCTGCGTTTTGCCCAACGCCATGATTATAAAGTAACGGTTCTGGATTATCTGGATGGCGACGAAGCCGGCATTAAAAGCGCCTCTATCCTGGTGGAAGGCCAATATGCCTATGGCTATCTGAAGAGCGAAATGGGCGTTCACCGCTTGGTGCGGGTATCTCCCTTTGATGCCAGCGGACGGCGGCAAACTTCCTTCGGTTCGGTGGAAGTAATGCCGGAGATCGACGATGATTGCGATGTGGAGATCCGGCCCGAGGATATCAAAATGGAAGTGTTCCGTTCCAGCGGCGCCGGCGGCCAGAAGGTTAACAAAACCTCCTCTGCCGTTCGCCTGATCCATCTGCCCACCGGCATTGTGGTTTCCTGCCAGAACGAGCGGAGCCAATTCCAAAACCGGGATATGTGTATGAAAATGCTGAAATCCAAACTGGTGGAGATCAAAGAACGTGAAAATCTGGAACGAATCGAAGATATCAAGGGCGACCAGATGAGCAACGGCTGGGGCAGCCAGATCCGCTCCTATGTGTTTATGCCTTATACCATGGTAAAAGATCACCGCACCAACTTTGAAATGGGCAACATCAACGCTGTGATGGACGGCGACCTGGATGGATTCATCAATGCCTATCTGATCTATCTTTCCCAAGGCGGGAAATAATA
>JAZNEH010000134.1:0-2808 GCA_045588515.1 Eubacteriales bacterium | reverse complement strand
AATTGTCCATATATTTCTTTCCGCCGATATTTCGGCGCAAAAACTATATGATATTGGTATCGGTAACTTGAATGAGCTGTGCGCTTTATTTCATTATTTGTTCGTTTCATTTGTTAAAACCTCCATGATTTTCTTGGTAATGCGGTCGCCAAACCATTTACCATTTTATCATGGAGGTTTTTCTCATGCTAAAGCTTTTTTATCTTCCCCCGGTAGAACCCGGGGTTTATTTCCACGCCTAAAGGCACCAAAAAACAGACAGTAGAATTGTTGGATAATTCTACTGCCTGTTATTCATTTTAAGATCTTTTGCATCACCAGATCCAACGGTTTAAAAAGCAATCCCACCAACACCACGTTGCCAACGCAATGGGCCAAATCGTAGGGGATCCCTTGAATGATATAGCCAACCCCTGCGCCCCAGCCGCCGGTGATAAAATAGGGGATGGAGCAGAGGGCGCCGAAAATCAAACCGTAGAAACCCGCCGTTACTGTCCAAAGCAACGGATGGCTCCAACGCCGCAAAAGCAATGTAACCACCACCAAAAGGGGCCAAACATAAAGATAATTGATCCACCAGATGTGGAAGCCGTAAATAATTCCCTGCGCCAAAACGAATACCGCCACCGCCAAAAGGGCCTTAGGGCCAAAATAGCAGGTGGTGAGAATCACCAACAAGGTTACCGGTTCCACATTCGGGATCCCGCTCATTGCCATTTGCAATACGATCATCAATGCGGCCAAAACCGCCAGAAAACAAAGGTTTTTGATCTCACTTCGAAATCGTGTAGGTTGCAACATAGGCGTCGCCATCCTTAATGGGTTGATCGTTCATCCCCACCATCAGATCCTCGCCGTTGCAGGAGATCAGCCAATAGGCTTTATCCTGATCCCAATCAGCAGTGAGGCCGGAAATGGTGGTATAAAGACCGCCTTCATCATACTCAATGAGTTCGGCATCCACCAAGGCATTTGCCAGATAATCCTCATCGGTTTCGATGGTGTAATCCATAATTCCGTTCTTATACTTCACCTGGAACGTAAAGTTCTTGTATCCTTCTTCGGGCTTGGCAGAAAAACCCTTCCAAAGGAGCAGTGCACCCACTACCAGGACGACCAATACAGCGGCTGATATCCCAATCAGCCATTTTTGTTTTTTCGTCATTTTGTTTCTCCTTTAAATTTATTGAATCCGAACAAACGCTCTTCTCATCTTTGCGCCCCTTCTCTTTCTGCCGAAGAGAGGCGCGCAAAAACGGCCATTCATCGTAGCAAACGGTTGTTCCTTGGGCAAGAAGTCTTTCGGCTGATGGCTCCATCGGGTTTCTTTCCCTTCCCGGCAATAGCCAGTGGTATTGAAAGAACCCTTGCCAATCACGGCGACGGGATCGCGGGGGACTCACACCCCTCTTCCTTGTTTACCCAAGCGATTCTATGAAAAATTATAGTCCCATCCGCAAAAAATGTCAATGAATACCTTGGAATTTCCTTGCAAAGTATTAAAAAGTGTGATAGGATTTTGATACTAGTGATGAAAGAAAGGTGCACTGTTATGGATACCATCAAATTTGAAAAAAAGAACACCTTGGCTGTGGCCCATCGGGGCGTTTCCGGCTTGGAAAGAGAAAACACCAACGCCGCCTTCGTGGCCGCAGGCAGCCGCTCCTACTACGGAATTGAAACCGATATTCACAGAACGGCAGACGGAAAATTCGTTGTGGTTCACGATTCCCACCTGAGAAGAGTAGCCGGAGAAGATATCCAAGTGGAAACCTCTAGCCTGGCTGCCCTGCAGAGTATTGTTCTCTTTGATATGGATAACACCAAAAACCGCGCAGACCTGCGCCTGCCCTCTTTGGAAAACTATATCTCCATCTGCAAAAAATACGGCAAGCACGCCGTTTTGGAACTGAAATCCGATTTCACCGAAGAGGAAACCGCCGCCTATCTGCAGATCATCAGGGAACAGGGCTATCTGGATCACGTCACCTTCATCTCCTTCCATTATGAGAACTTGATCAAGATCCGTGCCCTCTGCCCCGAACAATCTGTACAGTTCCTGTTTGTGGACTGCACCGAGGAGATCATCGAAAAACTGGTGGCAGACAAAATAGACGTGGATATCGCCCATACCAGCCTCACGAAAGAACTTCTGGATCGGTTCCACTGTTTAGGGATGAAGGTAAATTGCTGGACCGTTGACGATCCTGCCCGGGCCGCAGAACTGGTTGAATGGGGCGTGGATTATATCACTTCCAACATTTTGGAATAAAAGGAGCCATTTTATGAAAGAACAAATCTTAAACGCAGTCCAAAAACACCGCCAACTGGTGATCGACGCTCTGGACTATATCTGGGCCAACCCCGAAACCGGCTATCGGGAATGGAAGACCCACCGCTACCTGGCAGAGGCCTTCCGCAAACTGGGCTATGAACTGACCGAGGCCGGGGATATCCCCGGATTCTATACCGTGATCGATACCGGTAAGCCCGGCCCCGAAGTGCTGGTAATGGGCGAACTGGATTCTTTGCTTTGCGCCGAACATCCCGATGCGGATCCGGAAACCGGGGCGGTGCATTGCTGCGGCCACGCCGCTCAGGCTGCCGCCCTTTTGGGGATCGCCGCTGCTTTAAAAGAGCCCGGTATGCTGGAAGGGCTTTCCGGCCGGATCTGCCGCTGGCTGAAAAGATACGAGAATGCCAGGAAGAATGCGGTAAAACATACGGATACCGTAGAGTACATACATGGCTTGAAAGGCATAATATATACCGAAATCCAAAGACAGTGCTTAGAGTAATGCAGAAATA
>JAZNEH010000133.1:0-3568 GCA_045588515.1 Eubacteriales bacterium | reverse complement strand
ATAGATGCCTGATTCCCCTGATAGAGAACCACGCAATCACTCATAATCTCGATATAATCATAGTCCGGCACTTCAAACCATTCTTCCAGAGCGGTTCCGGCAGGATCCATACGGTAAACTTTATTTTCATCGGCAGTAACCAAGCGATCCCCCACCCGATTCAAAACCGTATAAGACCCGGTTCCGTATTCTGTGGTGGTTTTGGTGGCAGCCCTATATGTTTTTACCGTTGCTTTTTTACTGCGATGATCCATCGATAAAAAAGCGATATCTGCGCCACCTAATCCAATCAAAGAAGAAAGGGTTTCGCCTTCCCCCTTATAGATCAGCTGTTCCCGGTCGGAGGCAATCACTTGCAACAATTGGGTTTCTTCATTATAATAATAAACGCCGTAATCGGTGATCCAAAGGCGGTTTACCGTTAAATCGGTTTTAACAGAAATCGTCATCCCCGTAGAAAGATCGGTTTTATAAAAACAGGATTCCGGCTCATTTTTAATAAAATATAAAAATCCGCCCTTCACCTGATATTCCAAAACATCCGGCTGAAGGATTTTTGTTTGGGCGGTTTCCAAATCCAGGCAATAAAGATTATTCTCGCCCAACACCCGGTAATAAACCTTATTTTCCAAAAGCCCCACTTTATAGGCAGCGGATTCCGCCAGAATATGGGCCTTACCCGATTCCTTATGATAAAGCATCAAATTGGCTTTGCCGCCGTTTTCGCCCCGCATCAGCAAATAAGCGCCCTGTTCGGCGGAAAGGTTATTTCCTTGACATAACGCCTGATCAAAGGTATCCTCTACTGTTGGAAAGTTCGGAGCACACCCACAAACGGAAAGCAAGATCAACGCAATTAAAAGGATCGCAACCGTTTTTTTCATCTTAAAACTCCTGAGGCAGATAGGTTTTTTCAGGGAAGGAATCCGCAATCAGTTTGCGGGCTTCTGCCACATCCTGTACCAGACCCAAAGCAATCAGCTGGGCGGCAATATTCCCCAACACGGTTGCTTCCACAGGGCCGGCATAATGGATCTTCGGCAACAAACCTTCTTTCAGCCCCAAAGCCTTGATCAGATCGGGATCCCAGTCTTTGGTATGCACGTTCATCATCGAACTAGTGGAAACTTCGGAAAAATCGGCATTTTTCACGCCGGTAAGGAAATAGTTAAAGAGATCCGACATCATCAATAACGTTTCTGCCGCTTCCAACATCCAAGGCTGCTGTTTTTTTAAGGTATATAGTTGATAGAGGGTGTTAAAAGGCAGATAGGGCACACCGGTTTTTTCATAGATCTCTTTTTCGCTGACTACATCAAAAAATTCCGGGCCCACTTCAGCATAGGCTAGATCTCGATAGTTCCTTGGATTGCCTACCAAGCGGCCGCTTTGGTCCAAAAGACCAAAGTCCACCCCCCAAGTATCAATGCCCACACTATCCACAGCACCTGCCTTCATCAGGCCCTGCTTGATTTCGTGGAACAGGCGGTAAACATCCCAATAAACAGTATCTCCCACCTGCACAGGATCATTGGAAAACTGATGGATCTCTTCCATTTTGATTTTGCCGTTTTCCAAGGTAGCGGCCATAGCCCGCCCACTGGAGGCACCAAAGTCAAATGCTAATATTTTCATAGGATCTCTTCTTCCTTTTGTTTTGAAAAAGTATAGCATATTTCCATTTAAAAGAAAAGAGTTTGTTGACAAAAAACCACAAAAGAGTTATAATAGACCCAAATTCACCACAAAGGAGCCCCCTATGTTTGACCTGCGTATGCACACTTCCCATTCCGATGGAAGTTATACCACCGCCGAGTTTTTAAAAAAGTGTGAAGAGTTGGGCTTAAAAATGATTTCCATCACCGATCACAACCGAACAGGCGCATACAAAGATCTGAAGGATCCGGAGATCCGCAAGCTCTTTTCCGGTGAAATTCTGATCGGCTGTGAGATCTCCTCCCATTTAACCGGAACCGGCATCGAGATTTTAGCCTATGGAGCGGATCCGGAACGGTTGGGAGAAGAAATTTCGCAATTTTTCTCGCCCGACGACCAGTATTTAAGGCGATTTAAAAGCGCTGCCAATGCCATCAAAGCCTATAAAGAACGGGGAATCCTTTTGAACGAGGAAAGGATTTGGCAAAATCACGCCGATATCACTCATATTGGCCGGGTTTTATGGATAGAAGTAAATTTATACCCGGAAAATCGGAAGCGCTACCTTTATCCTCAATCGGAATATGACTTTCTTTATTTTTCCCGCAAAGAATACGGCTACTGCAAGAGTCCCTTTTTTAATAGCATTGCGGAATTTCGCCCTGATCCTAAAACGGTTTGCGATATCATCCATAAACTTGGCGGGAAGGCAATTATTGCCCATCCAGGCGCTTATTCCGATGAAATTTATACGCAATTGGAAAATCTGATTCAAGAAGCAAAGCCAGATGGCTTAGCGGCCTGGTACGGAACTCATACTCCGGAGCAGCGGGAGTATTTATTAGGGCTTTGCAAAAAATATAATCTGATCTACTCCGGCGGCAGTGATTTTCATCGGTCGGTACCGGAGGGCCATCCCAGACGGTTGGGAGTTCCCAAATTAAAGGAGATTTATCCCACCGAAGAAATTTATACTTGGGCAAAGGAATTAGGTACGATATAAAATGATTGATCTACATATACATACCACCGCTTCCGATGGGGCTTATACCCCCGCCGAACTCTTAGCGGAATGTGAAAAAGCAAAATTGACCCGCATCTCTATCACCGATCACTATAGTGTCGCCGGTTATCAAGAACTGAAAGATCCCCAAGTACGGGCATTGTTTTCCGGCGAGATCATCCCGGGGGTGGAATTGAATTGCCATTACAAAGGCTATGCCATGGAAATTTTAGGCTATGGTTTTGAGCCGGAGGATGCCGCCCCTTACATTGCAGAGAATTATCCTTCTCTGGAAGAAAAACAACGGTTGGAACTGGAAGATCTATTCAAGATCTATCGGGAACGAGGCTTCCCTTTTGACGAAGAAGAAGTGCGCAACGCCAAGCATCCCAGCCGATTTGCCCTTTGGAAAAATATGTTGAAATACCCCGAAAACCGGGCATTAGTCACCCGCCCCGAGGCCTTAGAGCAGATGATGGCTTATCAGCGTTGGGAACTGGGAAACCCCAAAAGTCCCTTCTACCGCCCTTTGGACAACGTTGTGCCCAGCGCCAAGGAGATCATTGATTTTTATCACCGTTTAGGCGGCGTGGCGGTAGTTGCCCATCCCGGAAATTATGATCGGGATCTTTATAATATGATGGAGGATCTGATTTTGGAGGTTCAGCCCGACGGGTTGGAAGTTTGGTATCCCTGCCACACCGAGGAAATGCGGTCTTATTTAATGAATCTTTGCCAAAAGCACGGACTTTTCTACAGCAGAGGCAGTGATTACCACAATGAAAGGCGGGCAGAGCGGGGCTACGTTTTAGGCACCCCTCAATTTGACGGGCTCGTTCATGAAGAAGAGATTTTTAAATGGACGAACACGCTGAAAAGGATATAAAAAAATGGCTCAAAGAGCCATTT
>JAZNEH010000132.1:0-12180 GCA_045588515.1 Eubacteriales bacterium | reverse complement strand
TTTTTTCGTCTGTTTTCATAAATTTCGGATCTTTTGGTTCAAGGCGTTTAAAACCCGCTTTTTATCGCCGCACCATTGCGGGGCCACCAGTTCTGCCTTGGGCGGATCCCCTGTGATGCGGTGTACCACCATATCGGGCCGCAACGCTTTCAGTCCTTCTGCCAGCCAGTGGCTATAGTCTTCCAACGTAAGAACCTTTAATTTGCCGGCCCGGTAGAGGCTTGCATAAGGGGTATTTTCAACAATATAAAGCAGATGGAATTTAACACCGTCTACGCCGCATTGCTGAATAAAGTTCACCGAACGAACCAGATCGGCAGGCGTTTCATCCGGCAATCCCACCATTAGATGGGCAACGATATGGATGCCGGGAATCTTTTTTAAGTTGGCAACGGCTTCTGCAAAAAGAGAAGAGGGATAGCCTCTCCCAAACCGCTCTGCTACATCATCCCGGGCAGTTTGCAAGCCTAGTTCAACGATCAAAGGCTTCTTTTCGGCACACTCCGTTAATACGGCCAGAACCTCCGGCCCCAAGCAATCCGGCCGGGTGGCGATGGCTAAGGCCGCAATCTCCGGCCGCTCCAGCGGAAGAGCATAGAGCTCCCGTAATCGATCGGGAGCAGCAAAGGTGCCGGTGTAACTTTGAAAATATGTAATGTAACGGCCACCCTTGAATTTTTGGGCCACCCTCTTTTTTGCCAATTCCAATTGAACGGAAATGCGACCCGGATCGGTGAAAAAACCGCTCCCACCGCCGCAAAAGGCGCAACCGCCGGTTTGTCGGCTCGCCCGATTGGGGCAAGAAAAACCGCCGTCGAGGGTCAATTTATATAATTTTTCGCCAAATTGATCCCGGCAGTAATCGTTGAAGGTGTATAGTTTCATAGGGCCGCTCCGTTCGTTTTTTATAATTATATAAAATGCTGAAAAGAAAAGCAAGGGTTGCCACTCGGTTCATTTTGTGGTATACTGAGTTCAATATATTAAAAGAGGTAAAATATGCAAGAATTTGAATGTTGCGTGCCCTGCCTGTTTGGGTTGGAATCGCTGGTTGCCAATGAGTTGAAAAATCTAGGCGCCCGGGAAGTGCAAGCCGAAAACGGCCGGGTCTACTTTTTGGGAGATGAAATGTTGGTGGTAAACGCCAATCTATGGATCCGCACCGGGGAACGGGTGGAAATTGTGTTGGGGAAATTCCCTGCCCGCACCTTTGAGGAACTTTTTGAAGGGGTGAAGAAACTGCCTTGGGAAGAATGGATCCCCGAAGACGGCCGTTTCCCTGTAAAGGGATATTCCTTGAATTCAAAACTCCATAGCGTGCCTGATTGCCAGGCGATTATTAAAAAAGCGGTTGTACGCCGGTTGGAAAGCGTTTATCATCGCTCGCTCTTTCAGGAAACGGGCAGTTTGTTCAGTATTCGTTTTTCGATCCTGAAGGATCAGGCGGTATTGATGCTGGATACTACCGGCAATGCCCTGCATAAACGGGGTTATCGCCCCGGCACTCAGCCGGCTCCTATTCGGGAAACTTTGGGTGCCGCTTTGGTAAGCCTGGCCCGCCCCTTTCCGGATACCGTTCTTTATGATCCCTTCTGCGGCAGTGGCACATTGCTGATCGAAGGGGCTATGCTGGCCCGTAATATGGCGCCCGGTTTATTGCGGAGTTTTTCTGCCGAAGGCTGGCCTCGTTTGCCTAAGGATCTTTGGCAACGGTTGCGAAAAGAAGCCCGTGCGGCAGAGAAAAAGGAGATTCCGTTCCGTTGCGTGGGGAGTGATATTGATCCCCGGGCGATCAAAATGACCTTGGAAAATGCAAAACACGCCGGCGTGGCGGATTGTTTTGAACTCTCTGTTGCGGATGTGAAGGATTTTAAGGGCGAAACGCCCCGTGGAATGGTGGTCACTAACCCGCCCTATGGCGAACGGCTGTTGGAAAAGGATCAAGCAAAAGAACTTTACAGGCAAATGGGCAAAGTTTTTGAAAAGAAACCCGGCTGGCGGTATTTTATTATTGCGCCGGATAAGGATTTTGAAAAACTATTTGGTCGCAGAGCCGATAAACGCCGCAAACTCTATAACGGAATGTTGGAGTGCGACGTTTACCAATATTTAAGAATATAAAAAAGAGGAACCAACGGTTCCTCTTTTTAAATCTCAATTAATCTTCCGGGAAATCCTTGGCCGCACTGGCAATTAAGTTAGCCACTAAATCCAATCCGATGGAACTATCCAACGTTAAGTGATAATGATCGGGGCGGCCCCAATTTTTATGGGTAAAATAATCATAGTAAGATTTCCGCTGGCGATCCATTTTCTTAACGTAATCCCGAGGATCCCGGCTTTTAATCTGATAGGTTTCGGCAACCCGCTGGGCCCGCTCGGCCAAAGGTGCCCGCACAAAGACCTTTAAAACCCGAACGCCATCTTCTTCCAGAATACTATCGGCGCAACGACCTACGATCACGCAAGGCCCTTGTTTCGCCAGATCCCGGATCACAGCAGATTGGGCAAAGTAAACCTGATCCTGCAAGGGGAATTCCATTGTGGCCCCCGAAATGGCATAAAGGAGGCTGGCCGGTTTCTTTTGCTGCATCTGCTCCACAACTGTGGCGTGGAAGCCGCTTTTTTCTGCTGTTATCTGCACTAACTCCCGATCATAAAGGGGAATATTTAATAAAGTCGCAACTTTCTCTCCGATGATTCTACCGCCGGAGCCGAAGGAGCGACCAATGGTAATGATGGGTAAAGACATTAATATACACAACCTTTCTTCAAAATAATCAAAACTATTATCTATATTATACAATATGTGAATAAGTTTGTAAATATTTTTTTCTATTTACGATAAAAATTTTTTATGATATAATACCAATATCATTCCCGAAAAGGAAAAAGTGCAATGCGTGAGAAAATTTTAAAACTGCCGATTCAAGATAATAAGATATTTAAAGTGGTTTTAGCAGGAATCACCTATCCGGATCGAGGCTATTTTATTAAACGGCCGCCCCAAGATCTTTGGGTTTTTGAAACAGTAGTTTCCGGCTGTGGCACTGTTTGTATTGAAGATCAGAAATTTCAGGTAACGGCCGGAGATACTTATATTTTGCCTGCCCACACCAGTCAGCTTTATTATAGTGACCCGGAGAACCCCTTTGAAAAGATCTGGTTTAATCTTTCCGGCACTTTGGTGGATAGCCTGGTGCAAGCCTACGGATTAGAAGGGCATTGGTATCTGCCGCAGGCAGGGCTGGAAGCGGAATTTCGCCGCTATCTGGAACTGTTGGGCCGGGAGCAGTTAACCTTGGCAGATATTTCAAATGCCGGTGCGGATGGCTTTCATCGGTTGATCCGTAAAATAGCTGCAACGTTGCCGGCGCCTCAGAATGATCCTGCTTCTGTTTTGAAAAAATATATCGATGAACATATCGAACAGCATTTTGAATTGAAAGAACTTGCGCATCTGATCTATCATTCTCCCTCGCAAACCATTCGCATTTTCAAAACGGCCTATGGTAAAACGCCTTATGACTATATTCTGGATAAAAAATTGGAGCGTGCGTGTATGCTTCTGAGCCACACCAATTTGATGGTGAAAGAAATTGCAGCCCAGTTGCAGTTTGCCGATGAGCATTATTTTTCAACCACCTTTAAAAAACGGATCGGGCTTACCCCCCGGCAATATAAAAAGACGGTGTAGAATCATCTACACCGTCTTGATTTTTTTATTCCGATAGATCCAGGTCGTAAAGATCGCTTCGTTCCAGTTTATCAACTGCTATATAGATCTCGCCTTTGTCGTTCAATTTGAAAATACCGTAGGCATTATAGATTTCATCCGCCGACATCTGGCTTTCCAGTTCCCCCAATTGAATGGGGATGTTTTGATAGCAACGTCCTTTGGTATCGGCAATCTCGATCACGGTTATGCCATCGATGTCATCAAAGATCACGCCTTCGGCGCCAACGGTTTTATTGGCATAATCAGCGGGCTCCTGAACGATCTGCACCGCCAGCGAATAGATCATCGAAGGATCGTAAATTTCTCCGGCGATCAAGTTGATATCATATTCTCCGGCAGGAGCTTTTCCGCATCCGGGCAACAACGCCATCAAAGTTAGTAGGGCAAAAAGTTTTTTCATCTCAATAGCCTCCTTTGATTTTTCCAATCAAACTAAAGATTAAAAAGAATACGATATCCACCACCACGATGGTGGATCCCACCGGCGGGCCGAAAAAGGAGATCAGAATCCCCAATGCTGCGGCAGTCACCGAGAGAATGGCGGAACAAAGAATCACTGCCTTGAAGTTTTTAAAGACCCGCATTGCCGAAAGAGAAGGGAAGATCACCAATGCCGAGATCAAAAGGGATCCCACCAAATTCATCGCCACCACGATCACAATGGCGGTGATCACAGCGATCAGCAGGTTGTAAAGCCCTGCCCGCACGCCGGTGGCGGTGGCAAAGTTTTCGTCGAAGGTCACCGCAAAGATCTGCCGATAGAAGATAAGGAACAGTAAGATTACTAATGCAGACATTACCGCGCATAGTAAAACGTCGGTTTTGGAAAGGGTTAAGATAGAAGTGGAGCCAAACAGGGTGCTGCATACGTCCCCGGAAATATTGGCCGAGGAGGAGAATACGTTGATTACCAGATACCCGATGGCTAAAGCTCCCACACTGATCATAGCCACTGCCGCATCCCCTTTGATCTTGGTGTTTTGCCCGCCCTTTAGCAGCAGGATCGCCACTAAAACCGTAACGGGCAGAACCAATAGCATATTGTTGGTCAGTTTCAACACCATAGCAACGGAAAGTGCCCCAAAGGCCACGTGGGAAAGTCCGTCCCCGATAAAAGAAAAACGCTTTAAGACCAGGGTAACGCCCAAAAGGGAAGAACAAAGAGCAATCAACACTCCCACGATCAGGGCGTAGCGCACAAAGTCAAAGGCAAAATAGGCGGTGATCTTTTCAAGGATCATATTCATTCCTGCTCACCTCCTATGGTGGAAAAGGCTTTTCCGATTTTTGTTTCCAGATAGGCGGCTTTATCCATAAAAATACCGCTCTGCTTGTGAATGTGCAGGATATGGCTGGCGTAATGTACCGCTGCTGCAATGTCGTGGGAGATCATAATTACGGTAATGCCTTCCTTTTTGTTTAAATCATCGATCAACTGATACATTTCTTTGGTTACCATAGGGTCTAATCCCGCCACCGGCTCATCCAATAGCAAGATATCCCGAGTGGCGCAAAGAGCCCGTGCCAACAGCACTCGCTGCTGCTGCCCGCCGGAAAGTTCCCGGTAACAGCGCTTGGCCAGATGTCCAATTCCCATTTTTTGCATATTCTCTTCTGCCAAGGCCTTTTGGGCCTTGGTATAAAAGGGGTTAAGCCCCCCTTGGTTTAAACAGCCGGAGCGCACGATCTCCTGCACCGAGGCGGGAAAATCCCGTTGTACCACGGTCTGTTGGGGCAGATAGCCGATCTTGCTTTGGGTCAGTCCATCGCCGAATTCTAAAGTGCCGCCCAGAGGCTTTTTTAAATGTAATAAGGTTTTCATCAGGGTACTTTTGCCGGAACCGTTTTCACCGATGATGCAAAGATAATCCCCTTTATTGACTTCAAAATTTAAATGTTCCAGAAGAATCTTTCCTTCATATCCCAGTGAAAGTTCCTTACAGGTGATCTGTGCCATGGTTTTCTCCTTAATGTAACGCTTCATAAAGAACGGAGCAGTTTTTTTCCATAATAGAATAATAGGTTTCGCCGGCAGCGATCCGCTTTTTGTTCACGGATTGAAGAGAATCCAATACCAAGATTTTTTGATCCTTGGTCTTGGTATTTTCAATCACGGTTTTGGCAATGGTCTGATCCCCGGATTCGATTACCATAACAGCGGGGAGTTTCTTCTCTTCCACCTTGCCGGATAGCATAGCAATCGTTTCAAAACTGGCTTCGGTTTCTGCCGAACAGCCGGAAAAGGCGGCGAAAGTTTCGATCCCGTAGTCTTTTGTCATATAAGAAAAAGGGAATCGATCTGCAAACAAAAGGGTGTTTCGCTTAGCGGTGGAAAGATCCTCTAAGATCCCTTGGTCCAGATTCATCAATTTTTCTTGGTACGCTTCGGAATTGGCCTGATAAACCGCCGCATAATCGGGATCAATGGTTGCCAGTTTTTCGGCAATGAGATCCACCCCCTGCATTGCCAACCGCAAGGAGAGCCAAAAATGCTCGTCAACTGTGTGTTCGTGGTCTTCGTGATCGTGATCCAATGTGCATTGCTCTGCCTCTAAGAGATGCAGGGCTTCCATAAAGCCCACCACCTGCCGGTCGGGATTGGTGGGGTTTTTCAAGGCATCAGCAGCCCAATTATCCGAAGTTCCGCCGTTATATAGGAATAGATCGCAAGCCGCAATTTGAATCATATCGTCGGTGGTGGATTGATAATTGTGTAAGTCTGCGCCATTATCCATCAGCAGGGTTAACTTCACATCATCGATCCGCTCCCCCAGAACCTCCCGGGTCCAATCATATTGGGGGAATATTGTGCAGATAATATGCAGTTTGGCATCGTCTTCGGTTCCGGTGGTGCCGCAGCCGGCTAAAAGCCCCAGACATAAAACTGTAACGATGAAAATACTAAAGATTCTTTTTTTCATTTTAATCTCCTTAATGGGCTCGGCATTCTCTGCAACGGCCAAATAAAACGGTTTGATGTTCATCCACGGCAAATTCATTCTGCATCAGGATCTGCCGCAAAAGTTTATGGGTGTTGTTTTCTTCCATATGAATGAGTTTTCCGCAGTCGGTGCATTTCAGATGCAGATGCTCGTGGTTACATTCTGCAATTTGATAATAACTGCGGCGGCTTCCTTTTTTAGAAAAAGTGCGCAATTGCTCTTCTGCGGCCAAGGTGGTTAAAAGCCGGTAAACGGTGCTTTTCCCGGGGGCTTCGGTGCCATAGGATGCTAAAAGCCCTTCGGCGATCTCCTCGGCAGTATAGGAAGCGTTGGGATGCTCCCGCAAAAACGCCAGCAAAAGGTTCTTTTGCCGTGTGTTATAATGTGCCATATTGAATTCCCTCCATTTTGAGAATAATTCTCATATTCAGATTATACCCATAATATTGGAAAAAGTCAATAAAAACCACCTCCCTCATCAGAGGAAGGTGGCTGGGACTACATTTATGGTAGTTATGATTACTCTATTCTGATCGGACCATGGGGCCGGATCTTCAAAACGCAACTGCTTCCTTCGCCAAAGATGCGGTTCATCTCTGCGGTATAATCTGCCACCATATCATTGGGCATATAAGCCTGAATGGTGCCGCCAAAACCGCCGCCGTGTACTCGCCAGGCGCCTTTTCCTTCCAGCATAGTCTGGCTCACGCAAAGGGCAAGACTGATGGCCTGGCTGGTGGGGGAACGGTCGGAATAGATATTCTGTAAATACATATAGGAGGAATTGCCGGAAGCGATCACGATCTGCTTGAATTCCTCAAAGTTTTGATCGTCCAAGGCTTTGGCTAATGCATCCACCCGGGCGTTTTCGTTAAAATAGTGCATGGCCCGGATCAAAGTCCGTTCCGAAAGGTCCTTCCGCAGGGCGGGCAACTGCTTCTTGAATTCCTTGGGACAAACTTCCCGCAGATATTCCTTGCCAAAGAATTTGGCAACGGCCTGCATCTCCGATTTGATGGCCACGTAGTCGGCGGTCAGGTCGGCGTGGTCGCTGTGTACGTCGGTAATGACCATACTATGGCCGGCGCCGGAAAAATCAAAGTGAATGGGGTGAACTTCCGGGTTTTGGGGATTCTTAAAGTCGATGGCGATCATTCCGCCAAAGGCGCAGGAAAGTTGATCCAAAAGACCGCTGGCCTTGCCGAAATAAACGTTTTCCGCAAATTGGGAGATCTTGGCCTTTTCCTTGGGATCCATTTTACCATCGTTGTAAAGATGATCCAGAATGGTTGTCATCTGCACTTCAAAGGCGGCGGAGGAAGAAAGCCCGCTTCCTTTGAAAACGTTGCTGGTGGTGTAGGCGTCAAATCCGCCCACTTTGTAGCCTTTTTCCAGCATTTTCGCAACGATGCCCCGGAGCAGAGCGGTGGAACCGCCCCTTTCCTCTTCCCGCAGAGCGGGCTCGGCAACGTTGATCTCCACAGCAGAAAAGCCGTCGGCCAGAACCCGGATGATGCCGTCCTGCCGGGGAGCGACCATAGCCAAAATATCCAGATCGATGGAAGCCCCCACGGCCTTGCCCATATTATGGTCGGTGTGATTGCCGCAGATCTCACTCCGGCCGGAGGTAGAAAAGATCATCTGATGGGGATAGCCGAAGAGTTCCGCAAAGCGGCTTGCAGCTTTGGCATAGCGCTTTTCCTGCTCTGCCCATTGATAATCGGGATAGATTTCTTTTGCTTTTAAAGGTAAATTCATAATGATGCACTCCTTGAGGATTTTGCCTTTTTATTTTATCAAACCCAAAAAATAATGTAAAGGATTTTCAAAAAATAGTATCATTTTTCTCACTTATATGATAAAATATGATAAGAATAAATCTTTGAGAGGTTCCTGTATTGTGCCGAAGGAGTAAAAAATGAAACTGTTATTCAAGCAACGCTTTTTCAGTTGGTTTGATAGTTATGATATTTTCAATGAAGCCGGAGAGGCTGTTTACACTGTTAAAGGCCAGTTATCTTGGGGCCATTGCTTAAAGATTTTCGATGCTGCCGGCCGGGAACTGGGAACTGTTAAAGAGCGGGTGCTCAGTTGGTTGCCTACCTTTGAAATGTACCGGGGCGATCAGTATGTGGGCCGGATCAAAAAGGAATTTACCTTCTTTAAGCCGAGATTCACCGTGGATTGCAAAGGCTGGCAGGTGGAAGGCAGTTTTTGGGAATGGGATTATCAGATTCGGGATAGTTTGGGCAGCCGAGTGGCAACGGTAACGAAGGAACTTTGGAACTGGACCGATACTTATACGATTGATGTGTCAGACCCGGCGGATGCGCTGGATGCGTTGATGTTGGTGCTGGCAATTGATGCAGAAAAATGTTCAAGGAGTGATTGAGATGGAAAAAAGATTGTATAAATCCAATAGCAACAAAATGATCGATGGCGTTTGCGCCGGTGTGGCGGAGTATTTTAATATAGACCCCACTTTGGTGCGCCTTGCTTTCGTGTTATTCTGCGCTTTGGGCGGAAGCGGAATTTTAGCCTATATCGTGGCGGCGATCGTGATTCCCCGCCGGCCGGAATAAGCCGATGAAAGGCAAGATTGAGAAGGGGATCCTTTATCTTCCGGCGGATTTTCCGATCGAGGAGGGGATCGCTCACCTAACCCGTGGCCAGAACGATTGCCCGATGTTGCTCACATCCGATCAATGGTTTAACTTGGAAGAAAAAATCAAAGTTCTGCCGGATCCGCAAAAATGCCGGCGTATTCAGCATTTTTTAATGTCTTATCTGTATCAAGCAGAAGTGGCAGATCGAAAAATAATGATACCATCTGTTTTTATGGAAAAGTTTCTTCGGGAAGGGCCTTATCAACTCCAATGGAATGATCGGGGTTATTATAGTATCATTCAGGAGGATTTGGAATGAATTGGATCGCAATTTTAATTGTGGGTGCAGTGGCGGCCATCGGCCTGTTTTTAGGAATGGATCATCTGGTTAAGGCCAACCGAACGCCGAAAACGGTGGATGGCTATCTTTGGAATGCCGCTTATTTCCTGCAGATGAAACAATATGAAAAGGTTTTAGCCCGCTTGGATGAAATGGAGCGTGAATTCGCCCTCACGCCGGAAGAAATGAGCGATGCCTCTTTTAAACGGGCCGATGCCTATCGGGGCCTGAACCAACCGGAAAAGGCGTTGGAAGCCTATGAGCGGGTTTATGAATGTTTATTGCAATTTGAAACGCCCCTGAAACGTAAGCAGGAACTTTTGGATGAGATCAAAGCCTGCTACCTGCAATGCAACCGTGCTGCAGACTACGAAAAATGGGAAGCTTTATTTCCAATAAAAAACGACCTCTGACGAGGTCGTTTTTTAAATTTCTTAAAGTTTCAAAAGCTTAATGAATAAGCCGCCCTGAACGGTTCTGTTCTGGAACCCTCTTTGCAGGGGTCTGGTGGTAAAGTACCAATCGGTAAAGGGAACACGGTCCCGGGTCTCATTTAAAAAGTCCCACATTTGATCCACCGTCATATGGAAGAACTCCTCGTCCTCGTCCAGAACGGTGGCCCAAAGTTGCCAATCGCTTTTGGTATAATCGGCCCGGTTATCCAAAGGCAGGCCATAACCGTTAAACATTTTCTTATAGAAAGCCAGTTCCTTCTTCTTGGTTTGGGTGCTGAAAAGGTTCAGATCCAACAGGTTATCCCAAACCATATTATACTTAATGCTCCAAGTTCCTTCCTGATCGAAGGCCAAGCGGGTATGATCGCCGTCGTTGGCGTTTTCTTCCCATTTGGCGGCAAAGCCCCGGGCTTTAGCCAGGTATTTCTCGGCCTTGGCGGGATCGCCGGTATCCTTCAGCATTTTGGCAAAGGCAGCGATGCCCATAATGGCCTTGACGGAAAGGTTGCAGTTGTGGGCCAAATGGCCGGAAAAGTCGTCGGTGCAGAGTTGATTCTCGGGATCGTAGCCCGCCTCTAACAGGTAATCTGCCCATTGGGTCAAGAGTTCTTTATGTTGCAGGAAATACTCAAAATTCTTCTTTGCGTAGCAAACGCCGGCCACGCAAAGGATCATATTGCCACATTCCTCTACCGGCATCTGCTTTTCCATGGGGGGTGGTGCCCCGGAAGAAGTAACGCACGTCAAAGCCATAGACCTGCCGGTTAGCCAAGGGGTACTGACCGGCATCGTGGGGGGCAAAGGAGAAGTCCCAAAGGCCTTTATCAATCAGTTTGAAGATGGGGTTCAACATTCCTTCTACCAACGTGGGGTTATAGATCAGGAACAGGGGAATGGATGGATAGGTCACGTCCACGGTGGCAATGCAACCGTTGGAATAGTTCTCCTTAGAGAAGAACTGCACCTCACCGTCGTGATAAGTGAGTTTATGGGCGGCAATCGCCTGCCGATAGGCCAACGCCAGAATATCGGCATATTTGGGGCTCAAGGCCCGGGCCTTCTTTAAAAGATCTTCTTCTGCGGCATAAACCCGCTCCTTAATGGCGGTGTATTCTTCCAAAGAAGCCTTCATAATATCAAGGAAGGTCTCTCCATCCTTACGCCAATAGGCTTCGATATCCTCGCCAAAATATTGGATGGATTTGATGTCGTCGTACCCAACGGCCAAAAAGTCCTCTTTTTCGCCCTTCAGGGTAAACTGGATTTCTGCCATCAAAGCAGGCAGATCGGGGTAAACGGCGGTCTTGTCAAAGTTCATATAATGGGCAGGTGCCTTTCCGTAGGCGGAATTGGCAACACCCTTGCTGCCCATAGGGATCTTGGTGTTCATATTGTCAAAATATAATTCTCGGATCCGTCGATAGATCATGCCAACGGGCATAGCGATCTTGCGCCAATGGGGTGCGATTACGTGGAAGGAGCCCCATTCGATGCGGTGATCGTCGCCGGAGCGCTTCAGCATATTTTCGGTGCCGCTGGAGCAGTAGAGGGAATAATGGGTTTCTCCAAAGGTCACTTCCTGATCCACCGTATTTACGGCAGTCTCACAACTGAAGCCAAAAATAATATGGGCGGTATGCTCCTTGCCGTCCATGGCTTCCAATTTATAAGAAATGTAGGAAATGGGGCGACTCATCAGTTTCAGATCGTCCATCAGAAGAGGGGTCATAAAGGAAAGTTCCATTTTGACGGTTTCGTTTTCAAAGCGATAAACGGTGGTCATGGGGCGGATCTCCAGCCCAACCTGGGGAAGGGCGGGGTATTCGGTCATATACCGCTGATTGTCGGGTTGTACCTTCCCGAAAAACTGGAAGGCCTCGCCGTCCAGGATCAGGGTGCCGGTGATGAACTGCCGGGCGCCGGTCCAATGGCGAGGCACGTCATCGGTGGCTTTGTCGGCAAAACTCTAGATATTAAACATCGGATCGTTGGTAATCAAGGGCACGCAAGGGGCTCTTAAAACATTGTTTTTTATTTTGGATTCCTCCATTTTTTGATTGCGAGATAACGATACTATATTTTTTTGATAGAAGCAAGG
>JAZNEH010000131.1:0-7644 GCA_045588515.1 Eubacteriales bacterium | reverse complement strand
CAAGCGTGCATCTCATCACCGAAGGTGTATATCATCAGCCGCAGGCTGCATTTCTTTTCGCAATGATGATATACAAAACTTCGTTTTGATGATATGCAATTCCTGCGGAATTGATGATATACACGGCTTTCGCCGTGATTTGTGCAAGAGTTCGAATTCATACGCAAAACTGCCGAAAATATCTTTTTTGTAGCACATAGGCAAAAAGAAAAAGCACCTCAGGTGGGGTGCTTTTTCTTTTTGGCGGAGGATTAAGAACTTTGTTTTTCCTGTTTTCGTTGCTTATTCCAAGAAAAGATGTTATAATGTATCTGTATAGATATGTTCTGAAGGAGTTTGGCTTATGAACCAACAGGAAAAAGGCATAGCAACGCTGATTCGAAGCGCTGTAACAACTGAAAAATTGCCCTTGCCTGCCGGATTTGATCTGGAACGGTGTGTTCCGCATCTGATGCGCCATCAAATTGCCTCTCTGGCCTATCAAGGGGCGGTCAATTGCGGCATTTCGAAGCAATTGCCGGCCATGCGCCAACTGTTTCAACGGTATGGGCGTGATCTTCTGCTGGAAGAAAAACAGCGAAGTTCCGTTGAAAAACTCTGCACCGCTTTTGAAGAACATCAAATCGATTATCTGTTGCTGAAAGGGTGCGTTTTAAAGGATCTTTATCCTCGCCGTGAACTGCGGGCAATGGGCGATGCTGATATTTTGATCCGCCCCGAACAATATGATGAGATCTGCGAAATTGTTCGGAATTTAGGCTATCAAGAAGCCGTGAGCCCGGATTATACCCGCAATTGGAAAACGGATGATCTATATCTGGAATTGCATCTTAGTTTGCTTTCTGCCAAGGATTCCACTCGGGACCTTTATGCTCGATTTGGCGATGGTTGGTCCCGTGCAATTCCTATCTGTGGACACCGCTATGGGTTTCGTTCGGAGGATGAATATCTTTTCATTTTCCTCCATTTCGTGAAACATTATCGCCTAAGCGGTATCGGTTGTCGCCATTTGACAGATCTTTGGGTTTATCACCGGGCGCATCCCGAAATGGATCAAAATTATCTGCAAGCAGAATTGAATAAAATCAATCTTTTGGAATTTCATTCGAATTTGCTCCGAACGATAGCGGCTTGGTTTGAAGATGGAGCAGAGGACGAGATTACGCAATTAATAACTGCACATATCAATCAAAAAGGCTGCTGGGGTGAATTTTCATCCTTGGTTCTGGCTCAGGGCGCTTTTCGGCGGGGCAAGACGGGGGAAAAAGGAAATATTACCCAAAAAACCGCCTTGAGGATTGCATTTCCCCCTGTTTCAACATTGGTGGGTGTTTATCCTGCCTTGCGGCGATGCCCCTATCTGTTGCCCATTTTTTGGGCTGTGCGTTGTGTTGACGTGGTACGCCTGCGACGGGGAAACATTAAAAAGCGTGTGAAAGAACTGCAGATCGTAACGCCGGAACGGGTGGCAGATTTTGAAGAAACGATGCGGAAGGTCGGCTTGAACTACTCGTTCAATGAAATAATGGAAGAAGAATAACCATGGAAAAATATTATAAAGTGGCGGGCTTGACCTTGGAGATGGAAGCCTCCGGCATAACTGCCCAACGAGCAAAACGCTATGGTTGCGCTCCTTGTGAAAAACCGGATATGGTGATCCAAACTCGTTGGCAACGCCTGCATGAAAAGTATCCAAACTTAACAGCGGAAGAAGCGGAATATATGGCAACGGGACTTTGTTTCTATCGGAACCTTCTGCAATTTAACGGGTTGATGCTCCATTCTTCAGCGGTGGTGCTGGATGGAACGGCGTATCTGTTCACGGCCGATCCCGGAGTGGGAAAATCCACCCATACGAACCTTTGGCTGAAAATTTTTGGAAATCGAGCCTATATTTTAAACGATGATAAACCGGCTCTGCGCTTGGAAAACGGAACTTGGTACGCCTATGGAACCCCTTGGAGCGGAAAAAATGATTTGAGCGCCGATTTTCGGGTTCCCGTGGGCGGAATAGCTTTGCTGCAGCGGGGCGAAAGAAACGAAATCAATCCGGCAGAAACCCGGGAAGCGGTTCAGAGATTATTCAAACAGGTCAATCGCCCTCGGGATGCGGCTTATCGCATCAAGTTGTTGGAACTGATGGATCGGCTCATTTCGGATATCCCGATCTGGAAATTAACTTGTACACCGGAGCCGGAAGCGGCCCGGATCGCCTATGAAGCGATGGTAAAGAGAGGAGAACATAAATGAAGATCAAAGATGGATTTCTTCTGCGGGATGTGGCAGGAGATACCGTGGTGATCCCATCCGGTAGATCTCTGGATCTGAATATGATGATGACTTTGAATGAATCTGCCCGAGTCCTTTGGGAACGCTTGGAAACGGAATGCGATGAAACGGATCTCATTGCGGTTCTGCGGCAGAACTATGAAGTTTCCGAAAACCAAGCGCAACAATGCGTGGCTGACTTTCTGAAAACGTTAAAAGAAAATGACCTGCTTCAATAAGCGTGAACTCCCACTGGAGCAGTTGATGCCCCTGATCCGGGAACAATTGAATAAAGGGCAAACGGTGCGCTTTTCTCCTCGGGGTACCAGTATGCTGCCATTACTCCGCCATGGAAAAGATAGCGTGGAACTTTCGCCCTTGCCGGAAAAACTAAAAAAATATGATATTATTTTTTATCAACGCCCTAACGGCCACTATGTTTTGCATCGCATTATCGGGATAGCGAATGACCAATATACTTGTATGGGGGATCATCAGTATGTTTCAGAACCTGGTATCACCCATGAAAGCGTTATTGCTATAGTATCCGGCATTTACCGTGGCAACCGCCATTACACAGCTTCGTCCTTGCTCTATCGCATTTATAGTCGTTGTTGGGTTCATAGCCGTTTCTTGCGCGCCCTTTTGGTTAGAATTGCTGGATTTTGGAAGAAAATGACAAAGAAATTAACATAATTGGATGTTTTATAGATATTTTGCTTTTAATTCTCATAAAAGTATTGTGTTTTTTTATGGTTTGTGATATAATAACAGAATAAAAGAAATTTGCATTAAAGTAGAGGGGTTTAGATGTTTAAGAGAATTGTATTATCGACACCAACGATTCATCAAGAAGAAATGGGCTATATTCAAGAAGCATTTGAGCGCAATTGGGTTGCGCCCCTTGGATTTAATTGCGATGAATTTGAGCATAGCATTGAAGAATATTTAAAAACGGACTATACCGCTTTAGCTCTCAGCTCCGGTACAGCTGCTCTTCATATGGCAATTAAACTTGCGGGGATCCAAGCAGATGATGTTGTTTTGTGCTCAGATATGACTTTCGCTGCATCAGTAAATCCGATCTGTTATGAAGGTGCAATCCCTGTTCTGATAGATTCTGAGTGGGAAACTTGGAATATGGATCCTAAAGCCTTGGAAAAGGCATTTAAAAAATATCCGCAGGCTAAAGCGGTGGTTCTAGTTCATCTTTATGGAACTCCTGCTAAAATGGACGAGATTGTTTCATTGTGTGAAAAATATAATGCTACGCTGATCGAAGATGCTGCTGAAGCGCTTTCTGCTGAATATAAAAAGAAGAAATGCGGAACCTTCGGTACATATAATGCGATTTCTTTTAACGGCAATAAAATTATTACTACCAGTGGTGGTGGTATGCTACTTTGTAAGGAAAAAGTAGCGAGAGACAAAGCTTTGTTTTGGTCTACCCAATCTCGCGAAAAGGCACCATGGTACCAGCATGAGGAAATTGGTTATAACTATCGAATGTCTAATATAGTAGCTGGTATTGGTCGTGGACAGCTGCCACATGTAGATGAGCATCGTGACAAAAAAGAGGCTATTTATCGTCGCTATTTAGAAGCATTCAAAGAGCTTCCTGTTTCAATGAATCCCTTTTTAAAAGATACGAAACCAAATTTCTGGCTTTCCTGTCTATTGATTGATGCGGATTGTGCCGTAACCCCAATGGAGATCGTTCAAAAACTGGAAGCTGCCAATATCGAATCTCGGCCCATTTGGAAGCCGATGCATATGCAACCGGTTTTCACTGATTGCGATTTTATTACTGCTGATATGCATCCGGTGGATGAGGATATTTTTAATCGTGGCTTGTGCCTGCCCTCTGATATCAAAATGACTGATGAAGAACAACAGTATGTAATTGATGCGATTAAATCTTGCTTTTGAGGTGTTATGATGTACGCTAAGTATCTTAAGCGTGTGTTTGATGCGGTTCTGTCCTTTGTGGCCATATTGGTTCTTTCTCCGGTTCTCTTGGCGCTAATGATCATCGGTATCTTTGCGATGAAAGGAAATCCGTTTTTTACGCAGCTTCGGCCGGGAAAAACCGAAAAGATCTTCCGCTTGATTAAATTTCGGACGATGACCTGTGCTGTGGATCGGGACGGTAAGCCCTTGCCGGATGAAAAACGTCTGACAAAATACGGCAAATTTCTACGGAGCACCTCTTTGGATGAGTTGCCGGAATTGTTCAATATCTTAATAGGGGATATGTCTCTGGTGGGGCCCCGTCCCTTATTGGTGGAATATTTGCCGCTGTATAACGAGGATCAGCGCCGTCGCCATTTAGTGCGGCCCGGTCTGACCGGCTATGCGCAGGTTCATGGCCGTAATGCCATCAGTTGGGAAGAACGGTTTGAATTAGACGTGGAATACGTGGATCATGTTACTTTGAAAAATGATATTAAAATAATATTCGATACTTTCCTGGTGGTGCTTAAACGTGACGGGATTTCCTCTGAAACCTCGGTCACGATGGAAAAGTTTTTAGGAAGTGGGAAATTCAATTAATACAAGACAACTTGTTTGGGGGATTTATGAGAGAATTACGTATATTATTTACCGGAGTTGGTCGAAGAGTTGAATTGATACAATCTTTTCGTGAAGCCGCTAGAATAGTCGGTATTAATTTGAAAATTTATGGCGCAGATATGTTAGATACCGCCCCGGCCTTAGCTTATTGCGATCATTTTCGGCAAGTTTGTTCTATGAAGGAAAATCAGTATATTCCAGAATTAATAAGGATTTGTCGTGATGATAATATCGATTTATTGATTCCAACAATTGATACAGATTTGTTGGCGCTTAGCCAAAATGCTCGTTTTTTTGGAAAAACAAAAGTTTTGGTTAGTTCACAAGAGATGGTAGAACTGTGCCGAGATAAACGCTTGACAGCCTCTTTTTTCGAAAAATGTGGTTGCAAATCTCCGTATACCGTAGATGATTTGAGAATATATCAAGGAACATTTCCGTGTTTTATCAAGCCTAAAGACGGTAGTAGCAGTATCGATGCATTTAAAGTGAACTCGCCAAATGAATTGAAACTGTATGCTCAAAAAATTGGTGATTATGTTATACAATCTTATATTGCTGGAACGGAGTATACGGTTGATGTTTTTTGCGATTTTCAAGGAGAACCTGTCTACATTGTCCCAAGAATTAGGTTGCAGGTTCGTGCCGGAGAAGTGTTGAAAACCCGAATTTCTCTTGATCCTAAAATCATAGATGAATGTAAACGGATTATAAAAGAATTCAAACCAGTTGGCCCAATTACAATTCAATTAATTCGAGAGAATCAAACATGTGAAGACTATTTTATTGAAATAAATGCACGTTTTGGTGGAGGAGCGCCACTTTCCATGAAGGCAGGAGCCGGGAGTGCAGAGGCGATATTGAGATTGCTTTTGGGTGAAAAGGTTCAACAAAATGTGCCAATTAGCGATGGTGCAGAATTTAGTCGATTTGATCAAAGTGTAAGAGTACATTCCGGTGGAAGTGTTCAACCTGTACGTGGTGTTATTTTTGATCTTGATGATACACTTTATTGTGAAAAAGATTATGTTTATTCTGGCTTTAAAGCAATTTCTCAATTTCTCGGCGATCCATCTGCTTTTGAAAAATTAAGCCATTGGTTTAATACTGGAAAACCTGCTATTGATGCTTTTGTTAAAGAGATTGGTTGTTTGGAAATGAAGGATACTCTCCTGAACATTTATCGTGAGCATCTACCGAGTATTAATTTGGTTGACGGTGCGCACGAATTGATTTCTGAATTAAAAAATAACGGGTTGATGATTGGGATTATCACAGATGGGCGTCCGAATGGACAATGGAATAAGATTCATTCGCTGGGATTAGAAAACTTGGTCGATGACATCATTGTGACCGATGAACTTGGTGGCGAGAGTTTTCGTAAACCTTGTGATATAGCATTTCGAATTCTTCAGCGAAAATGGAATATCCCTTTCTCGCAACTTATGTATGTTGGCGATAATGCCGCTAAGGATTTTCAGGCACCAAAGCAACTTGGCATGCAATGGGTGCAAGTGATGAATTCAAAAGGTTTGTATCATGCGTATGAAACTACATATCCTGTGGTAGATGATATTTGTGCTATAAAGCAGTATATAAAATGACGAGCGATAAAAACACCAATTCCAATATGGTAAGTGAGCATCGTTTTATTTGATGAAGTTGGGAGACATAAAGTGAAAATTCTATATATAACGACCATCGGTATTACGATGAGTTTTTTTAAGAATTTGATCCGCTCATTGCTGGATGAAGGTCATCAGGTGGATGTTGCATGTAATGAAACGGAATATGCGGTTCCGGATTGTTACCGTGAGTGGGGATGCCGGGTGTTTCCGCTTTCCTGCTCCCGTTCCCCTTTATCTATGTCGAACTTAAAGGCTATAGGTGAAATCAAGGAGCTTGTGACAAAAAATCAGTACGATATCGTTCATTGCCATACGCCGGTCGCAGCAGCTTGTACCCGCCTGGCCTGCATAAAAGCACGCAAGAAGGGGACGAGGGTGTTTTATACAGCCCATGGCTTCCATTTTTATAAAGGCGCACCCTTGACCAATTGGTTGATCTTTTATCCAGTTGAAAAGTTTTGTGCGCACCTTACGGATGTATTGGTAACTATCAATCAAGAGGATTATCAACGGGCACAACGAAAATTGCACGCCAAAAAGGTTGTTTACGTCCCCGGTGTCGGGATTGACGTGGATTACTTTAAAAATACAACAGTCGATAAAAGCAAAAAAAGAAAAGAACTTGGAATCCCGGAAAACGCACGGTTGATGCTTTCTGTTGGCGAATTGAATGAGAATAAAAATCATCAGATCATTATCCGCGCTATGGCACGGTTAAATGAGCCCGATCTGCATTATATGATTGCCGGTGAAGGGCCTTATTCTACTGTTTTAGCGCAACTTGCAAAAGATTTAAATCTTTCGGACCGTGTTCACCTGCTGGGCTACCGTACCGACGTGAACGAACTGTATCATACGGCGGATATTTTTTGTTTTCCCTCATACCGCGAGGGTTTATCCGTTTCAGTTTTAGAAGCAATGGCATCTGCTATGCCGGTTCTTTGCAGTAAGATTCGCGGTAATGTGGATTTGGTTGATTTAAATGGAGGTTTCTTTTTTGATCCAAAAGATACGAATTCTTGTTCAACAGAACTTGCGCATATATTAACAGTAAATACTCAGGCATTGGGCGATCATAATTTAGAGCAGGCTGTAACTTTTGGGACAGATAGTATCATTAAGAAAACCTTGAATTTATATAACAAAAAATGATGGAAATTTTATGATGGAGATG
>JAZNEH010000130.1:0-3440 GCA_045588515.1 Eubacteriales bacterium | reverse complement strand
GATGGGAAAGGTTGTTTTTGCCGATCTGCAGGATGGGGAAGGCCGCATCCAGTTGTTTGTGAAAATTGATGAGGTTGGCGAAGAAGCTTTGGCTGCCTTTAAAAAATATGATATCGGCGATATTGTTGGCGTGAAGGGCGTAGTGTTCCGTACCCGGATGGGCGAGATTTCTATCCGTGCCAAGGAAATCACCTTGCTCTCTAAATCTTTGCGCCCCTTGCCTGAAAAGTTTCATGGCCTGAAGGATCAGGATCTTCGCTATCGCCAGCGTTATGTGGATATGATGGTGAACCCTGAGGTAAAACGAAATTTTGTGATTCGCTCTAAGTTTATCCAGTATGTTCGTAAATACCTGGATAATATGGCGTATATCGAGGTTGAAACCCCTGTGTTGAACACCATCGCTGGCGGTGCTGCTGCCCGGCCCTTTATTACCCATCATAATACCTTGGATATCGATATGTATATGCGTATCGCCACCGAATTGCCTTTGAAACGGTTGATCGTGGGCGGTATGGAACGTGTGTATGAAATCGGCCGTATTTTCCGTAACGAGGGAATGGATCCTAAGCATAACCCTGAATTCACCACGGTTGAATTATATCAATCCTATGCTGATTTCCATGATATGATGGACATTGCCGAGGGTATTATTTCCGGCGCTGCTCAAGAGATTTTGGGCACCTATGAAGTGGAATGGATGGGTGAGAAAATCGACTTGACTCCCGGCTGGCGACGTCTGACAATGGTGGATGCCGTTAAGGAATATGTGGGAATCGATTTTGGTGCAATCACCGACGATGCTGAGGCTGTGGTTGCTGCAAAAACTGCCGGTGTAGAACTGGCTGATGCTGCCGAAAAGACTTGGGGTAATGCTCTTTATGCTTGCTTCGATCAAAAAGTGGAAGAACATTTGATCCAACCGACCTTTATCACTATGTATCCTGTGGAGGTTTCTCCGCTGACCAAGCGCTCTCCCGAAGACCCCCGCTTGACCGAACGGTTTGAACTCTTTGTTTGCCATAGCGAATTGGCCAACGCTTATTCCGAACTGAATGATCCCATTGATCAACGGGATCGATTCCAGAAACAGGTTGAGCAGCGTGAACGTGGCGACGATGAAACCGAGATGATGGATGAGGATTTCCTCAATGCTATGGAATACGGTATGCCGCCCACAGGCGGTATGGGAATGGGAATGGACCGCTGTGTTATGATGCTAACCGGCACTGATACAATCCGCGATGTAATCTTGTTCCCCACAATGAAACCATTAAGTGAATAATCTTCAATCCCCGGCTCGTAGGAGTCGGGGATTTTTTAACGGAAAAACATAATATCGGTAAAAACATATTGATTTAAATGGCGATTTCTGTTATAATGTTATTTGGTAAAATTTATGTTTTCAAACAGAGAGGTGTAGGAAATGGGTTTCTTGTTAGACGGCATTCTTGCTATTACCTGGCAACAATGCGTGATGTATGCTGTGGGAGTTTTGTTGATCTTTTTGGCGATTAAAAAGAACTATGAGCCCTCCTTGCTTTTGCCAATGGGTTTTGGTGCTATTTTAGTAAACCTGCCTTTTTCCGGCGTTTTAAACCAGAACATCGAAGGTATTGGTGAGGTTAAAGGCATCATTCAGTGGTTATATGATATTGGTATCGAAGCTTCCGAGGCTATGCCTTTACTGTTGTTTATTGGTATTGGTGCAATGATCGATTTCGGACCGTTGCTTTCTAATCCTAAAATGTTTTTATTCGGTGCTGCAGCGCAGTTTGGTATTTTCTTTGTTGTGATTGTCGCTGTATTGTTTGGCTTTGAATTAAAGGATGCCGCTTCGATCGGTATGATCGGTGCTGCAGATGGCCCCACATCAATTTTAGTATCCCAGGTGTTAAGATCCAATTATACCGGCCCTATTGCCGTTGCCGCCTATTCGTATATGGCATTGGTTCCCATTATTCAGCCTCTTGCGATCAAAGCTGTTACCACTAAGAAAGAACGTCAGATCAAAATGCCCTATACCCCCGGAAATGTTTCTAAAGGGTTGCGGATTGCTTTCCCGGTGATGGTTTCGGTGATCGCCGGTTTGATTGCTCCTACTTCCGTTTCATTGGTTGGCTTCTTGATGTTTGGTAATCTGTTGCGTGAATGCGGCGTTTTGAATTCTTTGAGCGATGCCGCTCAAAATATGTTGGCGAATCTGGTTACTTTGCTCTTGGGAATTACCATCTCCTTTAGTATGAGAGCAGAGGACTTTATTAAAGTAGAAACATTGATTATTATGGGCTTGGGTTTGGTAGCCTTCGTTTTCGATTCCATTGCCGGTGTATTCTTTGCTAAATTCCTGAACCTGTTTAGTAAGAAGAAAATGAATCCGATGGTTGGTGCTGCCGGTATATCGGCATTTCCTATGTCTGCTCGCGTAATTCAGAAACTGGGTCTGGAGGCTGATAATCAAAATCACCTTTTAATGCACGCAGTAGGTGCCAACGTTTCTGGTCAGATTGCTTCTGTACTGGCTGGTGGTATGATTTTGAATTTGATTCCTCAGTTGCTGAAATAAGGAGGGCGCAATAATGAATTTTGAAATGATTGACTTGGTAAATTCCTTTGTATTGATGGGGCAGGGGATGTTAGGCATCTTTGTTGGAATGGCCATCATCGCCCTGATTGTGTATCTTTTTGCTAAAGTTTCAAAATAAGTTGAGGCGTAGAAATGTCTATTGAACGTGTAAAAGCATACTTTTCGTCTTATGGAATGGAAGATCGTATTCAGGAGTTTGAGGTTTCTAGTGCAACGGTTGAACTGGCAGCAAGAGCTTTGCAGTGTGCGCCCGGAAAGATCGCAAAAACTCTTTCTTTTTGGGTGAATGAAGAGCCGATGTTGATTGTTGCTTCCGGGGATGCTCGAATTGATAACCCCAAGTATAAAGCTCGGTTCGGCACAAAGGCCAAGATGATGCAACACGCTGAAGCAGCTGAAAAGATCGGGCACGCCGTTGGTGGCGTCTGTCCATTTGCAGTCAATGAAGGCGTTGCGGTCTATCTGGATGTATCTTTAAAGGAACACGATACGGTTTTTCCTGCCTGCGGGAGCAGTAATAGCGCAATTGAATTAACAATCCCGGAATTAGAACTATATGCAAAGCCTTTAGGCTGGGTAGATGTTTGCAAAAAGTAAATCAATTAAAAAAGACCTCCGCTATTGGGCGACCCTTCGTAAGGAATAACCGCCTTAAAATCCAAGCTTTTGGCGTAAAACTGTGTTGAAAATGCTCGCCATCCGACAGGATGCCTCGCATTTTGTGCCTTGTTTTCCATCCAAAAGATTGAATTTTAGGGTAGAGCGAATCATCCGAACACCGTTTTAAAAAGGCGGATTTTCTCTCATCCCGTGTTAAAATACTCGTTAATCCGGTAGGATTAACTGCGTTTTG
>JAZNEH010000129.1:0-2244 GCA_045588515.1 Eubacteriales bacterium | reverse complement strand
TATGAAAAAACAGAAGCATATTTCTTGGAACCGTGTTTTGAATAGCAGCCTTGTGCGTTATTCGGTGGTCGGTCTTTCCACAACGTTGATCAACTATCTGGTTTATTTTCTGTTTTCCCTGAGTTTTGATATCAATTCCCATGCCGGCTTTCGGCAGTCCACCTATCTTTGGATTGCCAATGGGCTGGCCTGGCTCGTATCTGTTACCTATTCCTTTTTTGGGAATCGGAATTATGTGTTCCGGGCCCGGCTGGGGAAGCGTAGAATGGTATATCAGGCCATCAGTTTTTATAGTTGCCGCTTTTTAAGCGGCGTTGCCGAAACAGCGGCATTGAACCTATTGGTAACGGCCTTTGGAATGTTGGATCTTTGGGCAAAACTGTTGGCAACGCTGGTGGCTACGGTGATTAATTATTTCACTGGCAAATATTTCACTTTTCGGTTTAAATAAGGCGAGTATTGAAAGATACTCGCTTTGTTGTTTTATATATAACATTTTTCCATTTTATGCGTGCTTCGTTCGTGCTAAAATAAAAAAAGGAGGTTGATCCTATGGAATTTCAACTAACCCATGGAAATCCGAATGCGAAATTAGAAATTACTCGTCAATGGGAAGAAAAGGATGTTTTATTTGCGGCTGTTAAAATGACTTTGCCGGTGCCTGAGGTGCCCCAAAGTTTTCGGCTGAATTGGAGTATTCCTGCCATCGATTGTTATTCTGTCAGTAGCCCGGTGGATTGGGAAATGAAACGGATCAGACCCAATTGGGGCAAAAATAAAACCGAATCCCGGCTGGCCTGCGGGGTTCCGGTGCATCAAATTCTTTCGGTGGATAGCAAAAATCGCCTTTGCATTGCGGTTTCTGATGCTTTTAAACCACTGAATATTTCAACCGGCGTTTCCGAAGAAACGGCAGAACTCTGTTGCTATGTAGAGTTTTTCACCAAGCCCACTACACCCATAACAGAATATGAGGCCGTGGTTCGGATCGATCAGCGGCCGATCCGTTATGAGGAAGCGATCCGCGAAACCGTTCGCTGGTGGGAGGAGGCGTGCGGGTATCAGCCGGCAGAGGTTCCCGAAGATGCCCGTTTGCCAATGAATTCCCTTTGGTATACGTTCCATCAGCAACTGGATCCTGAAAAGATTTTGGAACAATGCCGGCTTTCGGTTCTTTTGGGAATGAAAACGGTGATTATTGACGATGGCTGGCAAACGGATGATAATAACCGAGGCTATAGTTATTGTGGAGATTGGGAATTGGCTACCGGCAAAATCCCCGATATGCGCCGGCTGGTGGAGGAGATCCATACAACGGGGATGAAGGTAATCCTTTGGTATTCTGTTCCCTTCGTGGGCGTCTATTCCAAACTTTATCGGCGCTTTAAGGATATGGTACTCAACAAGACCGATACGCATATGTCCTTAGATCCTCGTTATAAGGAAGTGCGGGATTATTTGATCGGTGTTTATACCAAGGCAGTTCGGGATTGGAATTTGGATGGCTTGAAACTGGATTTCATTGATCGTTTTGCTCTTTCCGATTATTCTATGCAGCCGGATCCCCGCCGGGATCTTCAATGTTTAGAAGAAGCGGTGGATCGGTTGATGGAAGATGTGCTTGCAGCCGTAAAGGCGATCAAGCCGGATATTATGATCGAATTCCGCCAACCCTATGCGGGACCCGCCATTCGGAAATATGGGCATATGTTGCGGGTGCGGGATTGCCCCAACGATTCGATCTGCAATCGGTTCAATACGGTATCTCTTCGGCTCACTTCCGGAAAAACGGCAGTTCATTCCGATATGCTGATGTGGCATCCACAGGATACGCCGGAATCGGTTGCCAATCAGTTGGCGGGCGTTCTGTTCAGCGTGCCTCAAATCTCGGTATGGCTGGATCGGCTCACCGGCGAACAGCACCAAACCTTGAAGCATTACCTGAACTTCTGGTTGGAACATCGGGAACTGCTGTTGGATGGCACCCTTTGGGCCGATCATCCCGAATCCCTTTATAGCCGTGTGATCTCCGAACGGGAGGGTGAGGCCATCGCTGTTTTGTATTCCGACCCCGTTTTTGAAAAAACATATAACCGGTTGATTTTAATAAATCTCACCGGTCGGGAAAGTTTGATTTTGAAGAATAAGGCCGGTAAGCAATACCGGATTGTCAATTGTATGGGCGAGGAGGTTTCCGCCGGCGTGTTCCAAGAAGCCTTGGAAGAAATCGAAGTTCCTCAAGGC